>JAJYDH010000188.1 GCA_021777685.1 Planctomycetota bacterium
GTCGAGCTGCCGAAGACCCTGGTCGCGTAGTTGCCGGCGCGCCCTCGTCCGGGCCCGCCGATCGGCCCGATGGACCGCGAGCCGATCTCGGTCGCGGCCTTCGCCAGGACGGTCGAATTGCCGGTGGCCAGGGCGACGGCGTCGATCAGGACCTCGGCGGGGAGCCGGCGGATGACGGCCCGGCTGAAGTTCCGCTCGTCGAGCCGGTTGGTCTCGTTGACCTGCCAGCTCCGCTGATAGGCCAGGCTCCCGGTGATCTCCCGGTGCAGCCACTTCATGTCGAAGTCGTGGTCGACCAGCCCGTCGGCCAGGTGGTCGAGCAGGGCGGCGTTGCTGGGCGGGTTGGCCAGGTTCATATCGTCGGTCGGGTTGACGATCCCCCGGCCGAAGTAGTTGGCCCAGACCCGGTTGACGAACGCCCTGGCGAAGTACGGGTTGTCCTTGCTCCGGAGCCATTCCATCAGCGGGCTCCGGGGGTCGTCGATCCCGGCGATGGCGACCTCCTCGCCGCCGAGGACCTTGGCCGAGACGACGCGGGTCGCGCGGTCCTGCGGTGTCTGCTTGACCTTGGCGACCTTGGCTGTCTGGCCGTTCCGGTTGACGAAGACCTCCTGCCAGGGCGTGATCTCGCCGGCGGCGCGGAGCTGCTGGAGCTTGCGGTTCCGCTCGCCCCCCTGGAGCTTGGCCAGGCCCGTTTCCTCGTTGATCTTCTGGTAAGCCTGGCGGGCGTCGGGGGCGACGCCGAAGCCGACGGCGTTGAAGAAGGCGCCGAAGCGGTTGAAGTCGTCCTGGGTCCACTGGTCGAACGGGTGCTTGTGGCACTGGGCGCATTCGAGCCGGACGCCGAGGAAGGCGTAGCTGAAGCCGATCACCCGCTCCTCGGGCTTGCGGAAGTTCTGCCGGGCCCAGAAGTAGGGCATCGTCTCGCGGTCGGCGAACTTGCCCGCGTTACCGTCCTTGGCGTAGGACGACTGGAGCTTCACGAAGTCGTCGTAGCTCTCCCCCCTGGCCCGGCTGGTGGCCAGGACGAGGCCGGCGGCGAGCCGGTCGTACGGCATGTTCTCGGCGACCCGCTTGTAGATCCAGTCGTACCACTGGCGGGGGGCCTGCGGGCCGAGCTGCTGGGCCTGGAGGACCTTGGGGGCGTCGCCCGTGTAGTCGCAGAGCTTGGTCGTCCACCAGGCGGCATAACTCGGGCGGGCGAGCAGCTCCTCGACCTTCTTCGATCGCTTGTCGGGCGAGGTGTCGGAGAGGAACGCCTCGATCTCGTCGGGCGTGGGCAAAGTTCCCGCGACGTCCAGTCCGACCCGGCGGAGGAACTCGGCGTCGGTGCAGACCGGCGAGGGCTCGATCCCCAGCTTCTTCAGCTTGGCGACGATCAGCTCGTCGATTTTGGTCGGGGTGGGGACCTTGGGATACTTCTCGCCGACCAGCGGGGAGACCGGCCGGAGCACTGGGATGGCCGCCACGCCGTTGTCGTAGAAGGCGACGACGTGGGTGTCGCCCGGCCCGAGGGCGGTGACGACGCCGTCCTCGTCGATCTCGGCGATCGACTCGTCGTTGGTCCGGAACCGGGTCAGGCAGGTGACGTCCTCCGAGCCGCCGTCGGCCCAGCGGGCGACGACCTTGATCGCGACCTTCTCGCCGGCCTGGCGGAAGACGATCTCGGCGGGCGTGACCTCCAGCCGGTCGAAGCGCGACTCCTTCTCGACCCCCCTGGCCCCCCCCTCGATCCAGCGGAGGATCACCCGGTATTGCCAGCTCCCCTCCTCGAACCGCTTGCCCCCCTTGTGGGGGATCGCCAGGGTCGGCTTGGAGAGGATCTTCGAGGCTTCGGGGTCCTCGACCGAGACGCGGCCGGTGTCGCCCTTCATCAGGGTCTCGCGGTCGGCCTTGAAGTCGTAGCCGAAGAGCGAGAGCCGGAGCCCGCCGCGCCCCTGGAACGAGCCGTGGCACGACCGGGTATTGCAGCCCACCCGGCCCATCAGGGTGAGGACGTGGCGCTGGAAGTCGGGGACTTCCTTCGTCTCCTCGTCGGCGAACCGGAGGCTGGCGGGGCGGAGCGGCTCGTCGGCGAGGGCGGCCGGGGCGGCGGTCGCCAGGGCGACGGCGCCGATCAGGGCGAGGCGTCGGATCATCTGCGGTCCTCCCCGTTGGGGCTGGCGGGCTGGTTGGAGGGGCCGACGGCGGGCTTGCCGTCGGCCGGTCGCTTGGACTTCGGGGGCTTCCTGGGCTGGAGGGCCCGGAACCGGGCCTCGATCAGGGCGTCGCGGTTGGTCTCCAGGCGGTCGAGTGCCTCGCGGGCCTTCTTCGCGGCGGCCTCGGCCTGTTCCAACTCGAACCGATGGCGACGGACCTCGGCGTCGACCTTGGCCTCGATGGCCAGGCGGAGCTGGCTCCGGAGTTCCTCGGTCGGGGACCCGGCGAGCTGGGCGGCGATCAGCTCGACCCGCGAGTTCGCCTTCCACGCGTCGAGGGCCACCTCGTATCGCCTCGGGTTCCTCGCCTTGACGTCGGCCAGGGTCCGGGAGACCTGGGTCAGCTCCAGGATCGCGGCGCGGTATTCCTTCGGGTCCATCGGCTTGAGCGCCGCCAGGACCCTGGCCAGCTCCGGGTGGTGCTCGCCGACGAAGGCCAGGGCCTCGGCCTCGTCGAACTCGCCGGCATGGGTTAAGGCCGGACGTGCGTTCGACTTGCGGATCGGCGAGGCGGGAGCCTTTGGCTTCGTCTGGGAGTCGACGTCGCCGTCGCCGCCGAGGGCGGCGGCCAGGCCGAGCAGGGGGATCGCGAGGGTCGCCAGGGCGAGGCGCACGGCTCAGTTCTCCTCTCGCTGGGTCTCGTCGCGGCCCGCCGAGGTGGCCGAGAGCAGCCATGAGGGCAGGGCCCGCCCGGCCGGGGCATCGTCCTCAACGGCCTCGATCGAGGGCGACTCGGCGGACCGGGCCATCCACTCGGCGTCGGACTCGGCGCCGGAAGTCTTCCGGAGGCCCGACCAGGCCTCGGCGACCTCCGAGGCGGTCGGAGACGTCGGGCGGCCGGACTTCAGGAGCGGCAGGAGCGCCGCCGTCAGGCATGCGGCCATCGCCAGGGCGATGGCCCAGGCCCGCCCTCGGCGGGACGGGAGCTTCATCGGTCGATCCGAGCCGAGTGCGGCGAGGGCCCCGGCCAGCTCGACGGCGGAGGCCACGGCCTCGCGGGCGGCCTGGTCCTCGTCGAGGCGGCGCTCGAAGGCCGACGACTCCTCGGCGGTCAGCTCGCCCGAGATGTAGAGGAATGCCGTCCAGTGGAGGTCGGAATCCGGTTCGAGTGTCATCGGCTCAGCCTCCGGGTCTCATGGTCCGCCTCATCTTCTCCAGCGCCCGCCTCATCCGGGTCAGGACGGTCCCGAGCGGCAGGTTGAACTCTCCGGCGATCTGGGCGAAGGTCTTGTCGTCGTAAATCCGGGCCAGGACGACCCTTCGTTGTTCCTCGGGCAGGTCGCCGAGCGCCTTGCGGACGGCCTCGACGATCTCGGAGCGGACCAGGGCGTCGTCGAGGGGGGCGTCGGGCCTGGGCCGGAAGCTCGCGAGCTTGCGATGCCCCTTGTCGCGGGCCGCCTGGCGGCGGCGGGAGGCGAGGGCCTCGTGGAAGGCGACCCGGAACAGCCAGCCACGGGCGGTCTCGGCTCGGGCCTCGTGGCCGTGCTCGACGGCCTTGACGAACGTGGCCTGCATCACGTCGTCGGCCAGGTCGGGGTCGCGGACCACGCCCAGGATGAACCGGCGAAGCTCGTCGGCGATCGCGGCGTAGAGCGAGGCGACCGGGCCGGCCCCGTCGGCCGCCGTCACGCCCTCGACCGGCACCGCGCTCGCCACCGTCTCGCCGTCGGTCATCGAGCGGCCCACCTCCCTCGCCCGTACCGATGCGCGACCCGTCCGGATTATTTCGGGGGGCGGAGGATCTTCGACCGGTCGGCCCTCGGGGGGCGGGTCAATCCACGATCGCCCGCTCGATCCCCTCCCTCAGGCGTCGGGCCTTCCTCGCCCAGGTGGCGAGGTTGACCAGGCCGGCGAGGATCAGGCCGATCGACAGGCCGAGCCAGAGGCCGACGATCCCCCGGCCCAGGCCGAAGGCCAGGGCATAGCCGATCGGCAGGCCGATGCACCAGTGGGCGACGAGGTTGCAGGCCATCGGCGTCCGGGTGTCGCCGGCCCCCCGGAGGACGCCGGTGGCCACGACCTGCAGGCCGTCGAAGAGCTGGAAGGCGGCGGCGAGCACGAACAGGCGGCTCGTCGTCCCGATCACGCCCGGGTCGCCGGTGAAGATCCCGATGATCGGGCCCGACAGCGCGATCAGGCCGACCCCCGAGCAGGCCATGAACCCGGCCCCGATCAGCAGGGCCGTCCAGCCGGAGGTCGACGCGGCCTTCGGGTCGCCCCGGCCGAGCGCCTGGCCCACCCGGACGGCGCCGGCGGAGGCGATCCCCAGGGGCACCATGAAGGTGAGGCTCGACACGTTGAGCACGATCTGGTGGGCCGCCAGGCTCGTGGCGTCCAGCCGCCCCGCCAGGGCCGTGGCCGTGGCGAAGACGCCCACCTCCAGCGTGACCTGCAACGACGCGGGCAGCCCCAGTCTCACAAGCCGCCGGAGCCTCGCCCATTCCGGCCGGGGCCAGTCCCGGAACGGGCCCGGGATCGGGCTGGACCTCGCGTACGCGACCACCAGGACCGCCGCGAGATAGACCCTCGCCACGCAGGTGGCCCAGCCCGACCCCTCGACGCCGAGCCTGGGGAACCCGGCCCGGCCATACACCAGCGCCCAGCAGGCCGCCACGTTCACCAGGTTCGCCGACACCAGCGCGAACGTGATCGGCCGGACGACGCCCACCCCCTGGAGGTAGCGGCGGATCGCGACGAAGAGCAGGAGCGGCCCGGTCCCCCAGGTCAGGGCCGACAGGTAGGGGTCCGCCTGGCGGAGCACGGCCCGGGCGATGCCCATCCGGTGCAGGAGCGGGATCAGGCCCCAGGTCAGGGCCATCAGCAGGGGCGTGAGCGCCGCCGCGATGTACACCCCCTGCGCCAGCGACCGCCGGGCCTCGTCCTCCAGGCCCGCGCCGTGCTCCTGGGCGACCAGGGTGTCGAGCCCGAGGAGGAGCCCCATCCCGAAGATCGCCGAGGCCATGTAGAGGCTGCTGCCCAGCCCGACGGCGCCGGTCGCCTCGGCCCCCAGCGGGCCGACGACGATCGTGTCGACGATCCCCATCGCCATCCAGCCCAGCTCGGCCACCACCACCGGCCCGGCCAGCCGGAGCATCGGCGACAGCTCCACCGCCAGCCTCGACCTCGTCACGGCGGCCGGGGCGGTCTCTCGTTCCTCGATGTTCAGTTCCATGATCCGTCACGGCTCGATGGTCGGGATGCGGGGGATGTCCCCCGCGGGCTGCTACCGCACCGGAGGTCGACACTCTCGACGGCCGGGATGTTCGAGGGGCGGGGTCGGCCCGCGAGATCAGTTGTCGGTCCGCTTCCTGGCCCTGGTCCGGCGGATGATCTCGTCGAATGCGGCCTTGCGCCTGGCAGGGTTGGAGGCGGGGAGCTTCCGGCGGATCTTCGCCGGTGTGAGCGAGGGGTCCTGGGCGACCATCTCGGCGATCTGGCCTTCCGAGGGCGGCATGACCTGGATGTCGTCGTCGGGGTCCTTCGCCGCGCACTCGGCGCAGGAGATCCGGTGCGGCTTGTCGGCGACGTGCGCGGCCGTCGCCGGAGAGAGCCAGACCGGCTGGTCGCAGGACCCGCAAGGGACCCGCGAGCAGCCCGGCACCAACGGCCGGGGCATCGTCAGGACCTTGAAGCAGAGCACGACGATCTCCTCGTCATCCTTCTCTTTTGAGGGCTTCGGCTTCTTCGGGGGCATCCCGGCCTCCTCGGGGTTGGACGCCGATCTTGTGGGCTTCTCCGCTCGACAACACCCTACCAGGAGGGAGCGTGTTTTTCCTAGATCGGCCGGGGAGGCGTGGCCATTCCGGGCATCAGACCAGCGTGGGCGATCCTCGCCGCGCTCGACGCCACCCTACAGCTTCTGGAGTCTTTTCGAGGCGAGGGCCGGGCGGCCTCGGGCTCGCGGTTCGTCCGCAACCCTCGGCCGCCCGGGCGTCGGTCGTTCGCATCCGTCCCCTCAGGACGAGAACGGCCCGAAGATCTTCGAAAACGCGTAGGGCTGCTGGACGATCCCGTCGGAGGCGCCCGCGTCGCGGTTGAGCGACCACATGGCGATCTCGCCGATTCCCTCCTGCTGGGCGAAGGCGAGGAGCTGCTGGGCGGCGGCCTGGTCGAAGACCTCGGAGGGGTCGTCGTTGACGCCGAGCATCGGCGTGACGCCGATCATCGCCCAGAGCTGGGCGGGCGTCTCGCTCGTCCCGTAGAGGGTCTGGAGTTGGTTGAAGGTCGAGGTGGCCGAGTCGATGGCGTAGGTGCCCATCTGCCCCGCCGGGTTGGGGGCGGCGTTGTCGCCGAAGTCCATCGCCATGACGTTGACCGTGGTGATCTTCACCCCGTACTTCAAGGCCGACTGGACGACGTAGAGCCCGTCGGCGGTCAGGCCGGTCGGCAGGACGGGTAAAGTGAAGGTCACTTGCAGCGTCTTGCCGGCCGCGGCGGCGGCCTGCTGAAGCCCCGCGATCGCCTGGGACCGGCGGTCGATCGAGGCGTGGTCGGCGACGGCGCCCCCCTCGATGTCGAAGTCGATCCGGGTCAGGCCATAGGCATTGATGACCGACTGGTAGGCGGCCTGGAGGGAGCCGACGTTGGTGATGGCCTGCGCCAGCTCGGTGCCGTTCTCGCCGCCGAACGAGACGGCGACGTCCCCCCCGAGCCCCCGGACCTGGTTGATCTGCGACCGGAGGGCCATGTCGAAGGCCCCGCCGTTGACATCGTAGGGGGTGAAGCCGCCCCAGCTCGGCACGTTGCCGTTGGCGGTGTCGGCGACCACGAAGGCGAGGTTGAAGTACTTCACGCCCTGCGTCTGCGCCGCATTGACGAAGTCGAACGCCGGGTAGGCGGTCGCGTCGACGTAAGGGGCGAAGACCCGGGCCGGCCAGTGGATCGCCGAGACGGTGACGGTCACGGTCGCGGTGGCGCTCATCCCCTGGCTGTCGGTGACCGTGTAGGCGAAGCTGTCGGTTCCGGTGAAGCCGGCGGCCGGGGTGTAGGTGACGGTCGAGTCGGGGTTGACCGCGACCGTGCCGTGCTGCCCCTGTCCGGCCGAGGTGACGGTCAGGGCGTCGCCGTTGGGGTCGGAATCATTAGCCAGGACGGCGATCGTCACCGGCTGCCCCGGCGCGGTCCAGGCCGCCGAGTTCGCGGCGACGGGGGGCCTGGGGTTCGCCACGCCGCTGCCGACGACCATGTTCGTCGGCCCGACGGTCACGTTGCCCGGCGACCCTCCGAACCCGAAGCTGCCCGACCCCCCCGGAGCCACGGCGCCGTCGTAGCTCGCGTTCTGGAAGACATAATGGTTGCCGACGTGGCTATAAAGGACCGCGTCCCAGGCCGAGGTGATCTGGCCCGGGAAGTCGAACTGGACGACCCAGTTCGTCCAGGCGGCGGCGCCGGTGTTCTTGAAGTTGATCTGGCCGTCGAACCCGCTCCCCCAGTCGCTCGTCACCTGGAACGTCACCGGGCCCGAGGTCGGCGGCGGGGGAGGGGGCGGCGGGCTGTAGACGATCGTGCCCGTCCCCCGCGCCGTGGCGAGGGTCGCGTTGCTCGGGCTCGACAGCGCCAGGCCGAAGCTCTCGGTGGCGGCGAGGGCCTTGTCGACCAGGATCGGGACGCTCACCGACTGGCTCGTCTGGCCCGGGGCGAAGGTGAGGGTGCCCGAGGTGCTCGTGTAGTCGACGCCCGCCTTCGCGGTCCCGTCGGCGGTCGCGTACCGGACCGTGACCGTCGAGGTCGTGGGCGCGGACAGGGCGACGGCGAACGAGAGCGACGACCCGCCGGCCGTCGGCTCGTCGATCGAGGCGTTGCCGACCGAGACCGTCGGCACGACCGGGGGCGTGACCCCGCCGCCCCCCCCGAGCGCCTGGCCGTTGAGGACGTAGTTCGTCGGGGTCGCCGCCGTGTTGCCGGGGCTCCCGACGAATCCGAACGAGACCGACCCCGACCCGGGGATCGTGTTGTCCCAGCCCGCCCCCCGGACGACGTACTGATTGCCGACGTGGCTGACGATCGTCGCGTCCCAGATCGAGCTGATGCTCGCGGAGTAGCTGAACGAGAGCGTCCAGTCGGCGACCGGGCTCGGCTGGGCGTTGGCCAGCGTGATCGTGGCCTGGAAGCCCGACCCCCAGTCCTGAGTCAGGGCGAAGGTCGGGGTGACTCCCGACAGCAGGCCGCGCACTTCCATCGGCTCGATCGACGGGCGGGCGCGGCGACGGCGCCCCTCGGGGCCGCTCGGGCCCGAGAACTCGGAGAAGCTCGGCATGGATTGCCCCGCGAGTAAGACGTGATCCGGGCGAGGCGAGATCGACCCCGGCCCTCGCCCCTTCGAGGAGACCCCTCCCCGGTGGGATGGGGCCGGCCCGGTTGCCTTCGGCCCGGGTCGGCCCCACTCCCTACGTCGAACCTTATCCCGGGGTGACTCGGGGCGCCCCGGTTCCGGACGATCCGTTGTCTTTTCTCAACCTTGACATATGACCGAGCAACTCCATCAATGCTTGCCCGGTGTGGGTGCCGGACCTCGCCACTTCCTCGGGCGTCCCCTCGGCGACGACCTTTCCGCCCTGTTCTCCCGCCTCGGGGCCGAGGTCGACGATCCAGTCGGCGGCGAGGAGGACGTCGGGGGAGTGCTCGACCAGGATCAAGGAGTGGCCGAGGTCGAGCAGGCGGGTCAGGGTTTCGAGCAATTTCGCCACGTCGAGCGGGTGCAGGCCGGTGGTCGGCTCGTCGAGCAGGAACAGCGTCTTCGGCCCCCGCGCCGCCCGGGTCATCGCGGCGGGGGACGAGGCCAGGAACCCGGCGAGCTTGAGCCGCTGCGCCTCGCCCCCGGAGAGCGTCGAGGCCGACTGTCCAAGGCGGAGGTAGTCGAGCCCCACGTCCATCAGGGGGCGGAGCCGGGCCTGGACCTTGGGTTTATTCCGGAAGAAGCCGAACGCCTCGCGGACCGTCAGGTCGAGCACCTCGGCGATGTTCTTGCCGCCGTATTTCACCTCCAGGACCTCGGGCCGATACCGGGTCCCCTGGCATTCCGGGCAGCGCATCCGGACGTCGGCCAGGAACTGCATGTCGACCGTCAGCTCGCCGGCCCCCTCGCAGACGCCGCACCGGCCCCCTTCGACGTTGAAGCTGAACTTCCCGGCGCCGAAGTTCCGCGTCCTGGCCTCGTGGGTCGCCGCGAACGTCTTGCGGATCTCGTCGAACGCCTTGAGGTACGTCACCGGGTTCGACCGCGAGGTCCGGCCGATCGGCGACTGGTCGACCAGCACCACGTCCGCGAGCCCCTCAGTGCCGGAGATGGCCCGAAAGGGCAGGGCGGGCAGGGTCTCGTTGAGGATCGCCTTGGCCAGGGCGGGGAACAGCGTGTCCTCGACCAGCGTGCTCTTGCCCGACCCGCTCACGCCGGTGACGACGCACAGGACGCCGGTCGGGAACGAGACGTCGATCTCCCTGAGGTTGTTCCCGCTCGCCCCGGTCAGGATGATCGAGCCTTTCGGCGTCCGTCGACGCTCCGGGACGCCCGCCCGCTTCCGGCCCGAGAGGAACGCCCCCGTGGCCGACTCGGGGATGGCCCCGCCCCCCTCCGGAGGCCCTTGATACAGGACCCGGCCGCCCGACTCGCCCGCCCCCGGGCCGATGTCGACCAGCCAGTCGGAGGCTTTGAGGATCGCCTCGTCGTGCTCGACGACGACGACCGAGTTCCCCGCGTCCCGGAGCCCGACCATCGTCGCGATCAACCGGCCGACGTCGCGAGGGTGCAGCCCGACCGAGGGCTCGTCGAGCACGTAGAGCGTGTTGACCAGGCCCGACCCCAGCGCCGTCGCCAGCGCCAGCCGCCGCGCTTCGCCGCTGGAAAGCGTCCGCGCGGGCCGGTCCAGGGTGAGGTAATCGAGCCCGATCCGGTCGAGCGCATCGAGCCGTCCCCGGACCTGTTCCAGCACGCGCCGAGCCGCCGGGTTGCCCGACTCCCGGGATTCCACCTCGGCCAGGAAGGCGCGGACCTCGCGGACGGTCAAATTCGACAAGCCGGCGATGTCGAGCCCGCCGACCCGGACCGCCAGCGCCTCGGGCCGGAGCCGTTTGCCCCGGCAATCGGGGCACGGATGATAGCCCCGGAACCGGCTCAGGAAGACGCGGACGGGCATCTTGTACGACTTCGTCTCCAGCCTCCGGAAGAACTTCCGGAGCCCGATCAGCCCGTGCCGGGGCGACCCTTTGTGGATCAGGGCCACTTGAGCCGGGGCCAGCTCCGAGAAGGGCAAATCAAGCGGCAAGCCCAGCCTCGGCGCGGCGGCGATCAGTCCGGTAAGGTTCTCGGCGTGGCCCGGCGTGTTCCACGGCGCGATCGCCCCTTCGCGGATCGATTTCGAGGGGTCGGGCACGATCTTGGCGTGGTCGAGGTCGACGACCGAGCCGTACCCCTCGCACGTCGAGCAGGCACCGAGCGGGCTATTGTAGCGGAACAGCCGGGGGTCCGGGTCGGCGAAGTCGAGCCCGCATCGGGGGCATCGCCGCTTCCGGTAGAACGTCCATTCCGGGCCGTCGTCCACGATGACCCGCGCCCGCCCCAGGCCCTTCGCGAACGCCGTCTCG
>JAJYDH010000189.1 GCA_021777685.1 Planctomycetota bacterium
GTCGAAGTTCACCTTGGCCTCGGCGAGCCACCCCTTGGCGTCGCCGGGGAGCTTGGCGGCGATCCGGTCGACCCTCGCGGCGTAGTCGAACCGGCCGTCGAAGTCGGTCCAGCCGCCCAGGACGAAGGGGAACCGCGAGACCTGGATGGTCAGGTCCTCGGTCGAGATCCGCCCCCGGTCGACCACGAAGTCGGTCGCCACGGCGCCGATCCGGCTCTCCCTGGGCCAGTCGCCCAGGACGTCGAGCTGGGCGAGGAACTTCGAGCCCTCCAGGTCGATCGGGTCGAGCACGACCGACCCATGCCCCCGGAGCGACCGGCGGACCTCGGCCCGGGTCGTCCCCTGGCCGGTCACGTCGATCAGGAAGTCGCACTTGCCGCCGACCCCCTCGACCGTCCCGGCGACGACCGGGACGAAGAAGCCGAGCACGGGCATCCCCCGGTCGAGCTCGACGCCGTTGGCCTGGGCCTCGACCTCGAACCGAGGGCAGGCCGGGTCTCGGTCGAGCCTGGCGGCCAGCGCGAACTTGCCGCCGTTGAGCCCGCCCCGAAGCTCGTCGATCGTGACGTGCCGGCGGTCGCTGGTCCCCTTCGCCTCGACCTTGGTGAAGTCGAGCCTCGTGCCGCTGGGGTCGTCGACGACCCGGACCCTCGCCCCGGAGACCTTGAGGGCGATCGGGGCCGCGTCGTGCGAGTCCGCATGGCCGGCGATGCCCTGCCGGGGCGACCGGTCGCGGAGCAGGTCGCCGATCTCGGTCGAGCCGTCCGCCTTCCGCCAGATCCGCAGCTCGACGCCGCTGACCTCGATCTCGCCCGGGTCGCAGTGGCCGCCGAGGACCTGGCCGAGGTGGACGTCGATCCGGGCCTCGGCCACGCGGAGCCAGGGGTCGGTCGCCGTCGACGGCTCGGCGATCGTCAGGTCGATGATCCGGAGGTCCCCCAGCACGCCGAGCTTCAGCGAGCCGATCCCGACCGCCCGGCCGGTGGCCTGCGCCAGGCGGGCGACCAGCCGGTCCTTGGCCCACCCGGTCGGGACCACGGCCATCACCAACCCCCACGCCATCGCGGGGACCAGCAGCAGGCCGAGCCACGGCCATCGCTTTCGGAGACAGCCCGGACGTTTCATGGCGTCCTTCCTCGGTTCTCGCCCCCGCAAGGCCGCCCGATCGGATCGACGGGCGGCACCGCATTCGAAATGCGGGACTCTGGCCGCCCCTTCGGATCGGGCCGGGCGCGGCGGACGATACCCCATCGCGAGGAACCCCACAACGGCAACCCGGCCGATTTTCCGCCGCTCCCGGGGGCGACGGGCAAGAGCCTCGCGGGGAGGCGGGATCGGCGAGGGCTTCCGATCCTCGACGGCCCCATCTCCGGCGAGCGGCGAGGGGACCGGACGCCCGCCCGACTCGCGGACGAATCACGCGCCGAGGCCGGGGCGACCCGCGCCGGTCGCTCGCCGAGGGCCCGTGCCGGGAGGCGGAGCGGGCCCGGGTCGGCCTGTCGGGAGACCCTGGAGGATCAGGCCGAGGGCCGATCGGGCCCTCGTCCGCTCAACGTCGGGCCGTCCCGGGCTCGACGCGAGTCTGGGCGGGCTGGGCGATCGCGCCGGGGTTGAGCCGGCCGAGTTCCCGGCGGAGCCGCTCGATCTCCGGGCGTGACCCCTCCTCCTTCGCCAGGTCGACCGACTCCAGCTCGTCGCGGGAGAGGTCGAACAGCTCCTCACGCCCGCCGGCGCCCCGGATGTAGACCCGGTCCCCGGAGACGATCGAGCTGATCGGGCCCAGGGTGGAGGGCAGCTCGGCCTTCGGCGGGGATGTCCGGATGTGCTGGATCTCGCAGAGGACAGGCGATGCCCCCGCGAGCCGATCCGGGCCGTCGGCCAGGAACCGGCCGAGGGTCCGGCCGGGGAAGGGGTGGGGGGAGCCCGGCGCGGCCCACTCGGCGACCGTCGCGGCGATCTCGCGGTTGCTGACCGGCTCGTCGACGACCCGGCAGGCCGGCAGGCCGGCGGGCGGGACCACGACCAGGGGGACGTGCACCTCGCGCCGATACAGGCTGACGCCGTGCCCGAGGAGCCCGCGCTCGCCGAGCTGCTCGCCGTGGTCGGACGTCACGATGATCAGGGTGTTCTCCAGTTGCCCCCGGCGGCCGATCTCTTCGAGCAGGAGCCCGACGTGGCGGTCGACGGAGGCGATGCAGCTGTCGTAGGAGTCCTGGAACAGGGTATATGCGTCGTTGACGATCCGCCCGCGGTCGACGTCGGGCGGGGTCGGCTTCCCCGCCGCCATGTCCCAGAATCGCCGGTCGATCTCGATGAGGTCGGCCTCCGGCAGGGCGGCCATCCCGAACCGAGGGTCGGGGTCGCCCTGGAAGTAGTACGGGGTATGGGCGTCATAATAGTTGACGAAGAGGAAGAACGGCTCGTCGGCGGGGCGGCCCGAGAGCCATCCGAGGGCATCGCGGTTGACCGTCGCCGCCGACTTCCGGGCCGATGTCGGGCCGTCGGCGATCGAGGCCGGATAGCCCAGGGCCCCGACGATCCGCCGGCCCAGGCCGGAACTCCGGACGGTCTCGAAGACCGAGACGACGCGGTTCTCCTCCATGTCCTCGTACCGGGCGAATCCCCGGCCGATGCCGTACAGGGAGTGGCAATAGGTCGTGTTGCCGACGAACCCGGCGGTGGCGTAGCCCCGCCTTGCCAGCGACTCGGCCAGGGTCGGGAACGTCCCGTCGAGCGGCAGGTCGGGGCCCACGGAAAGCTCGTGGGGCCAGCGCCCGGTCAGCATGCTGGCGTGCGAGGGCAGGGTCCAGGAGGACGTCGATCGGGCCTCCGAGAAGACGACGCCCCGGCTCGCCAGCCGCTGGAGGTTCGGCGAGGTCGGCCGCCCGTAGCCGTGGAGGCTCAGGCTCGCGGCGCGGACGTCGTCCAGGACGATCAGGAGCACGTTGGGCGCGCCCGGCCTCGACGGCGGCCGGAGCGAGAGGGCGCGATCCTCGGCCGACCGGACCCGCTCGTAGGCCAGCCCGGTCAGCACGAGCAGGCCCAGGACCATCGCCGGCAGGCTGAACCGGACCAGCCGGTCGAACCCCGCCGGGCGGCGTTCGAACATGGGGCCGATCGCCCAGCCGAGCCCGCAGGCGAGCACCAGGGCGGCGACCGGCGACAGGCCCTCGACGGTCAGGAGCGGGCATAAGAACGCCAGCCCGACCGGGAGCCGGAAGGCCACCCGCCTCGCCGGGCCGGGCAGGAGCCGGGCGAGGAGGCCGACCGCGACCGCGACGACGGCGAAGATCAGCCCGTCCGCGACCGGGATCATCCAGGCGAAGTGCCGGTTCGTCCGCAGCGCGTCGACGGAGATGCGCGGGTCGATCGCCCGCCGGGCCAGGACCGCCCCCAATTCGGCCCAGCCGGCGAGGAGGCCGAACCAGAGCGTCGTCAGGAACGGCCCGACCGGCCCCCGACGGCTCGCGGGACCGGCCGCCTCGCCGGCCTCGACGCGGGCTTCTTCCGAGTTGATCGACATGGAAAGATCCTCGTGCCCGATCCGGTCGTGGCGCGGCATGGGCCGCCGACCCCGCGCCGAGGGTGGTCTCCCGGCGCGGAAGCCGGTCTGATCAGCCCGGCATCAACGCGAGGGACCGGCCAGTTCCCTGACCTGTCGGGCGGCCGAGGATCGCGGAAGCTTCGGGCGATCTCCGCGAGTCGACCGGTTCCCGTCCCGCCGCAGACGTCGGACGACGGGGCCGAGCAGGCCGCGGCCGAACATCAGGGCCACTCCGACGATGATCGCCAGGGTCGAGGTCACCGGCAGGGACGGTTGCGGTGCCATGTAGGCCAATAACCCGACGTTCCACGAATCCATCGCGTTCGCCTCCTTGCGAGCGAGCGAAGATCTGGACGAATCGAATGCGACGACGGCCCGGAGGGGCCGAGTCATTCCCCATCGACGCAGGCGAGCACGTTCGCGCGAGTTTGTGCCTCGACCCCGGATCGCCTCGCGGGGCGACGGCCCGGTTGGGGGCACGAGCAGGAGAGCGCTCGGCACGTCCTACCCTGTTCCGGCAGGGTCCGGCCGCCCGGTAGTGTCCGAGATGGGCGGATTGTATGCGGTTTCGACCCTCTTGCCAAGCCCCGTTGCGGCGCGGGTACACCCGGGGAGCCCCGGCCGCCCCGGCCGAGAATCCCGGGGTGGCCACGAACCGGCGATTCGTGCTCGCCGAGACGGCGTCCGGACATCGCCCGGGGCCGGCACCGTGGTCGATCTCTCGGAATCCTTCGGGATTTCGCCCGCCCGCCTGGATCGCGCGAACCTTCTCCGTCCCGCCGTGACTGACTCGGCGAGGGCCGGGCGGCGCGCCCGGGCTCCGGGGCGTTCGCGCGCCTCCGGAGGTCGTCGGATGAGGCTCGAAGGTCCGCCCCTCGACCGGGCGGCGGGGTTTGATCATGTACTTCCACGAGCTGTTCGCCGAGGCCCTCCAGGAGCCGTTCACGGCGATCGCCTACCACGTCAGCCGCCACCTGGCGGCGTCGTACCCCGACCGCGCGATCCTCGAAGGGTCGGACTGCGACTTCAACAAGCTGCTCGACTTCGCCAAGGGGGGCCGCTGCCGGCTCCGCCGCGAGGAGTCGATCCACAACCAGGTCGCGGTCCGCTGGTCGGGAGAGCAGGGGATCGTCGAATACCCGCGCAACGCCTGGTTCGAGGCCGACTGGGAGGGGGAGACCCTCGACGTCGTCTTCATGGACTGGGGCTACGGCTGCACGCCGTACCACTGGATCATCGCCGGCTCGCTCGACGTCGCCCGCCGGTTCTACGCGGCGGTCTGCGACTTCCGGCCCGAGTTCCGCGACGAGCTGATGGTCTTCGAAGGGGGCCACTGGGCTCGGAGCGGCAAGCTCCTCCGCCAGATCGGCGGGACGACCTTCGAGAACCTGATCCTGCCCGAGAAGCTGAAGCGCGACGTCCGAGCCGACGTCGGCCGGTTCTTCGCCTCGCGGGAGGCTTACGAGAAGTACGGCGTCCCCTGGAAGCGCGGTCTCCTGTTCGTCGGGCCGCCCGGCAACGGCAAGACGCACGCGATCAAGGCCCTGATCAACGAGACGGGCCGGCCGTGCCTGTACATCAAGACGTTCGAGTCCGAGGACTGGACCGAGGAGACCGGCATCCGCCGGGTCTTCGAGCGGGCCCGGGCGTGCTCGCCCTGCCTGCTGGTGCTGGAAGACCTCGACTCGCTGGTCTCGGCCGACAACCGGTCGTTCTTCCTCAACGAGCTCGACGGCTTCGCCGCGAACGTCGGCATCCTGACGATCGCCACGACCAACCACCCGGCGAAGCTCGACCCGGCGATCCTCGACCGGCCCAGCCGGTTCGACCGCAAGTACCACTTCGGCCTGCCCGAGGAGGCCGAGCGCCTGGCCTACGTCCGGGGGTGGAACGGCTCGCTCGAGCCCGAGGCGAGGCTGACGCCCGAGGGCGCATCCCTGACGGCCGGCGGGACCGAGGGATTCTCGTTCGCCTACCTCAAGGAGCTGCTCCTCTCCTCGCTGATGGCCTGGGTCGCCGGGCCGGGATCGAAGGCGATGGACGCCGTCCTGCTCGAACAGGTCGACTCGCTCCGGGATCAGATGAAGACGACGGCCGAGGCGCTGGAGGCGGACGGGAAGTGATGATTTGCCCTCGACTCAGCTTCTGTGTAATATAAAGCACATAAGGGCCGTCGCCGCGATGTGGGTTCCAGGATCGTCGCGATGAAGATCGAGGGGGTGATCTGGGATGAAGAAGATGATCCCGAGGGTAACGTCGCTCACATCGCCGAGCACGAGATCACGGTCGATGAGGTGGAGGATGTCCTCTACAACCCCCGGAACAAGACCGGCCCGAGCAACCATGCGGGGCGGATGTTGACCTGCGGCTGGACCGAGACGGATCGGTTCATCTGCGTGGCCTGGGAGAGGGCCGAGGACGACCCCTTGATCGTCCGTCCCGTCACCGCCTTCGACTCGAATCCGCCCCGGAGTCAACGCCATGGCAAATGACATCGCTCCGCGTGCCGTGCCACCCGAGGCCGCCTCCGAACTGGCCGCGTTCTCCGATCCGTCCGCGCTGGGGGATCACCTGGACTTCGCCATGTTCGTCGCCTCGGCCCGCAAGGTGCGAGAGGCTCGGGGCCTCTCGGTTTCCGAGGTCGCCGAGCGGATGGGCGTGGACCATGCCGCCGTCTCTCG
Organism: Planctomycetota bacterium; assembly: GCA_021777685.1. Classification (GTDB taxonomy): domain Bacteria; phylum Planctomycetota; class Planctomycetia; order Isosphaerales; family Isosphaeraceae; genus Tundrisphaera. Next base: position 6,226 of record JAJYDH010000189.1, read on the forward strand.
CCTGGAGTCCGGCAAGCAGGCCAACCCGACCGTCAACACGGTCATGCGTTATGTCGAGGCGATCGGACTTCGGGTCGCCTGGGGCCTGGCCGAACGCGACGATGCTCCGATCCCCCGGGGCGAGGAACGCGCCCGGCGGAGGGTCCGGCCCGTCAAGGATGCTCGCTGAGGGTGAGGGCGACGAGAGGCTTGTCAACCCGACCCGGGCCGATCCATCTTCCGTTCAGATGATCCCATGCAGCGGCCCGCCCGGCGCGCCCAGGGCGTCGACCCTCCGCTCGATCTCCGGGTCGTCCACCAGCGGTGGGGCGTGGTGGGGCTTGATCCGGGCGTCGATCACCAGCGGCCCGGCGCAGCCCCAGTGCTTCTGATGGCAGAAGGCCCCGACCCCGTCGATGTCGGCCGCGGGGTTCGAGCGGGTGAACGTCACCCAGAGGAAGTTCTTCTCCGTCCGGGCGGCGAACTCGCTGTCGTCCACGACCACGACCAGCGGGAATGAGCCGATCGGGTCCCCCTCGGCGAACGACCGGCAGAAGGCCCGCAAGGCCGGGTCGGAGCCCGACGGATCGGCCCGGAAGGACGGCCCCCGGACGGTCAGGATGCCGGGCAGGGCGACGCGAGGGTCGCCGAAACCCTCGGGCAGGCGAAGGTCGGAGGGGACCTCGGTCGGCAAGCCCCGGCGTCTCGGGCCGGCGGCGGCGATCACGACCTTCGAGCCCTGGTTGAAGCCGTGGCCAGAGTAGTCCAGGGTGTCGATCGTCGTCCGGGTCTGGAAGTGGAGGTCGGTCGACCAGTCGACCCGCTCCAGGAGGTGGCGGAGGAACGCCGGGATGTCGTTGATGTCCAGGCCCGGGTCGTCCTCCTTGGCGACGATCAACAGGTACTTGGCCAGCGACATCTGCCCCTGGCCGAGGATCGCATTGGCCGAGGTCAGCAGTTCTTGCGGGCGCCGGACCTCGGCGTAGGGGACGTACCGCTCGCTGGCGACGGCCAAAAGCAGCGGGTGGACGCCCGCCGCGTCGACGGCGTGGACGGCGTGGACGCCGGGCAGGACGGTCGGGATCAAGGGGCCGGTCAGCTCGTGGATCAGCTCGCCGAACGAGGTATCCTCCTGCGGCGGCCGGCCGACCGAGGTGAACGGCCAGATCGCTCCCGGCCGGTGGTAGACCCGATCGACCTTGAGGACGGGGAAGTCGTGCGTCAGGCTGTAATAGCCCAGGTGGTCGCCGAACGGCCCCTCGGGCTTGCGGGCGTCCGGGTCGATGGTGCCGACGATGGCGAAATCGGCCTCGGCCGGGATCGGCAGGCCGCCGAGCGGGTCGCGGACCATCCGGATTCGCCGGCCGCCCAGGGCCCCCGCGAAGCTCAGCTCGGGCAGGCCCTCGGGCAGGGGCATCACGGCGGCGATCGTCATCGACGGCGGCCCGCCGACGAAGACGCTCGCGCGGAGCGGTTCCCCGCGCCGGATCGCGGCCGAGTGGTGGACGCCGATCCCCCGGTGGATCTGGTAGTGCAGCCCGACCTCGCCGTCCGGCTCGTAGCGGTTACCCGAGAGCTGGACCCGGTACATCCCCAGGTTCGACCTCGCCAGGCCGGGCCGGTCGGGGTCCTCGGTGTAGACCTGCGGGAGGGTGACGAACGCCCCGCCGTCGTCGGGCCAGGACTGGAGTTGGGGCAACCGGCTCAGGGTGGTCTGATTCGTCAGGATCGGCCCTCGCCCGACCTTCTTCGGCAGCAGGTGGAGGGCCGTGAACGGCACGTCGCGATACCGCCAGGGGCGGGCGAGCGCGGCGGGCGGCCTGACCTTCAGCTCGACCAGGTGGCGGACGGCCTCCAGGGTGTCGCGGAAGATGAAGTGCGTCCGCTCCATCGAGCCGAACAGGTTCCCGACCATCGGGAAGGCCGTCCCCTTGACCCTCGGGAAGAGCAGGGCGGGGCCGCCCGCCTCGAAGACCCGGCGCTGGATCGCGGCGGCCTCCAGCCTGGGGTCGACCTCCCGGTCGATCGCGACCAGCCGGCCCGTTTTCCTCAGATCCTCGACGCAATCGGCCAGCGTGCGGTAACCCATCTCGACCCGTGGACCTCGATCGTGGAGCGGCGGACTCTCGATGGAATCAGAGTAGGCGGGCCGGGGGGAAAAGTCACGCGAGGCGGCCCGAAGTCGTCGACCGGGCCCCAGCCCGGCCCGGCCGAGGCTGGACGAAGGCTCGCCAGGCCCTCCCGGACAGGCCGTGTCGGCGTGGACCGGCACCGGCCCGACGCGGATCGGGCCTTTCGACCGGCGTGACGTCCATCATTGACGCTCAGGCGGGCCCTTTTGTGGCCCATTTGACCGGGTCCGGCCCCTCCGATGCGGGCCGGGCGGGGGAAAAGTCGGCCGGCGGGACCATCGGCAGCGCCGGCGAGGGCTCCGCCTCGTCCTCCTGGGCTTCCTCCTCGGGCTCGGGGAAATCCGAACCCAACGGCTCGCACCTCTCGTCATCCTCGACGAAGACCCGCTTCTCCCGGCCCTCGGCCGCCTCCTCCTCGACCTCGCGGAATTCCTTCAGGGTCCGGAACAGGTCGCGCTCGGCCGCCGCCTCGTATTTCCTCGCCAGCATCGACGCCTTCGACGTGTCGAAGAGCGCCCGGTCGACCGCCTCGGCGCGGTCCTTCTCGACGACGTCGGGCCGGAGGGCCAGCCTCGCCGCCTCGAGCCGGGCCATCTCGGCTTCCATGAGGACCCTCAGCTCGTTGCGCGCCCAGTCGGCGCGGGCCTGCCCTTCGAGGCCCTCGCCGTCCTTCTTGTCGAGGTGGTAGAAGCCCCCGCCGGCGGCCTCGGTCAGGGCCATCACCCGGCCGATCCGCCAGTCGGCCGGGTTCCGGCCCAGGAGCAGTTCGAAACGGGACCGGTGGTTGTACGTCCAGCAGTCGCGGTCCTGGACCGTCAGGTCGTCGTGGAGGATCTCCCACTGGGTGAGCAGCCAGTTGATGCCCTCGATCGTGCCCTGCAACCGCCGGGAGGTCGTGGCCGGCTCGATCTCGATCCGCGCCGCCAGGGCCTCGACCGCCGCGAGCCGCTGGTCGTCGAAGTCGGCCACCGCGTGGCGGATGCGCCTGGCGGTCTCGGCGGTCTCGTGCTTCTCGCACCGCTCGACCCTGACGAAGAGGAAGGCGGCGCGGCGGAGGAGCTTCTGCGAGATCCTGTTGCTGGGCCGCATCTCGTCCTGCATCGCGGCGAAGCATTCCGAGATCGCCTCCTGATCCTCGGTCGGCAGCGCCACCCCCTCGCCGGTCAGGCCGTGCTTGAACCCGTTGCATCGCGATCGGGCCTTGCCCTCGGGGGTCTTCGGGCCTGTGGACTTTTGCGCATTAAGGCGGTTGGCGCGGATTCGGGCTTCGCTGGTCGGCATCGGTTCGGGCTTTCCCGGGTGAGGGTGGATGGCAAAATGCCGTTTCCCTTACTTTCAGGACGGCCCGGCCCGTTCGAACAGACTATTTCCCCGATCCCAACATTTCGACCCGGAGATCCCCCGATTCCCACGCCGGACCCGACGTCGCAGACGTGTCCGGCGGAAGCGTCCAAGGACCGAGTGAAGACAGCCGTTCCGAGGATAGCCAGGTGCGGCGGCATCAAGGCCGACCGACGAGATTGGGGCCAGAAATCAGGCCCGGAACGCTTTGCCGTGTCGGGCCGACGCGCGAAAATTGATGTGAGCATCTGCAGAAGGGCGGTCAAAAGTCTTGCACATGGCACGCCAGTTAACCGCCCAACAAGCCTTCATGTCCGTCGCGGCCACCTGTGGCAATCGCCCTTCTGCATAAAGATCTTGGCACGTGCTCGGACGGCGGCGCAGTCCGCGCTTCGGTCGTCACAGGACATACCCTGTCGCCGGGCAGTGCTATCTGGACTACGTCCTCGCCGCTGTGTAAAACGCCATAAGGGTGGATGGTGACTGTCTCTGGGCTTCTGGCCATTCGGCTTCGGGCGATGGATCAATTTCGGAGACGGTCGAACTGGTGTGGCGAGATCTGGGATTTTTCGCCTAAAGAGCGGTCAGCCATCGTGGCGAGCGTTTGCGACGCCTTCGAGGCAGCCTACGGGCTTCCTCGGTTCGGCAATCCGGTCGAGCCTCTCGATGGACCTGATCTACATCGTCCTCACAAATAAGGCGTCTCCGGACCTTGCACGCCGCCTGTTTGATAAGCTCAAGGAGCGGCTCGCCACATGGGACGAGGTGCTGGATTCGCCGGATTTGCTGCCCTAGTTCATCCAGACGGGTGGCTTGGCGGTCGAGAAATCGGCACAGATCGTCGCAACGCTCCGGAAGATCCGGTCCGATTTCGGGGCGTGCACACTCGACCCGATAAAGAACAGGCCGGAGCCGGAGGTCGAAGACTATCTCGTGTCCCTGCCGGGGGTCTCGCTAAAGGTCGCAAAGTGCGTCATGATGTATACTCTAGGCCTTAACCAAGCGTGGTTCGAGGCTCAAATCGCGTGATCGGTCTGTGAAAACTCGAAATCTCCCGGTGTTTCCGGCACATTGGATCGACCTACACAGA
>JAJYDH010000190.1 GCA_021777685.1 Planctomycetota bacterium
CTCGCCGTCCCCCTGGAGGGCGTGGCCGTCGCCGACGAAGAGCAGGGCGCCGGGGTGGGAGACGGGGAGGATCACCGTCGCCCCCTCGCCGATCTTGTTGTAGTCGAGGTTGCCCCCATAAGTCCCCGACGGCCCCGAGGTCGGCGCGAAGTCGCCTTCGGGGGCCACGCCGATGCAGCCGAGCATCGGACGGGCGGAGAATTCCATCTTCATCTTCGCGCTGACCGGCTCGCGGAGCCGGACCGTCTTCTTCTCCAGGTCGATGTCCCAGGGGACGAGGTTCGCCCGCCCCTTGCGGACGAGGTCGGGCTTGTACTGGTTCGAATAGACGTGCTCGACGTCGGCCGGGGTGATCGAGAACAGCCCCAGGCGATAGGCCGACCAGCCCCAGTTCCGGTTCATCCTCAAGGTCTTGATCCGGACCACCAGCGCGTCGCCGGGCTCGGCCCCCTCGACGTAGAACGGCCCTGTGAGCGGGTTGTACGGCTCGGCCCGCTGGACGTCCTTCTCGTCCTGGCCGCCGGAGTCGAGCGTCTTCGTGACGATCGTGTCGCCCGGCCTGACCCGGTGGAGGACCGGATGGGCCCTCGAAAAGGTCCGGTAGTAGGTCGTCGCGGACACCGTATGCGTCTCCCCGGCGGTCGCGAGGGCGGTCAGGGCGGCAAGGGCGATGCTGGACATGCGGGGAAGGCTCCGTTCGAGGGCGGGTGATCGGGCGGGGATGCCGCGATTCTCGCCCGTGAAGGGCCGGGGAGCAACGGTCGACGGCTCGGGGAACCGAGCGAGTCGCTCCCAGCTGCCTGCGGGAGGATCGCGATGCCAGTTCGAGCCGTTTTCTTGTAGGGCGGGTGAGCGGCAGCGAAACCCGCCGGAGACGGCCACGTCGAGCGTTGGCGGGTTTCGCTGCCGCTCACCCGCCCTACAAGAGCTTCGAAAAACTTGCCCCGATGGCAAAATTCCGGGGACGATCGGCAAAACCCTGTTCGAAACCGACCGCAACTCGTGAATATCAAGGGGAGGACGGCCCGCGCGGGCCGTTACGGTCGGGTCGGGGTCGGGAGGGCTCGGAATTGATCGGGGATGGTTCGGTTGGGTTCGAGTTTTCGAGGGTTGTCGGGTGGGTCGTCGGCGCGGTTGGCTTCGAGTTGGAAAACGCCTCGCGATGGGTAAACTTCGAGTTTTGGGACGCGATCGGGCCGATCGTCCGCGAGCTTGGCTTTGTGTTGGAAGATCGTCGAGCGGCGTTGGCTTCGCGTTTTCGACCGCGGCCGGCCCGGCGATTGGGTTCGAGTTTTGCCGGGGCCTCGCCATGGCCGGAGGGTCCGCTCGAACTGGGTTCGTTTTTCACCGGCCGATTGGCCTGCCCGAGGGCGACATCCAACGCCACGGGACTGAAACGCCAAACCCGTTTCGCCCGAAGAACTTGCACTCGTTCATCGCTTGCGGACGGCCCGCCATCTTGAGGCGAGGGCGGCGGCGAGGTGGCCCATCTTGGGGTGCTCGGGCTCGATGTCGACGGGGAGGTCGCGGGCCTTGAGGGCCTCGGTCGTGGTCGGGCCAACCGAGGCGACGACGACCGACCGGCCCAGCGCGATCCGGAGGTCGGCCTCCCGGCCGTCCTCGGCGGCGACCTGGAGGAGGTGGACGACCTGCTGGGCCGAGGTGAAGACCGCGGCGCCGATCCGCCCCTCGATGATCTCCTCGATCGCCTCGCGGAGCGGCACGGTGTCGTCGGGCAGGGCCCAGCCGTAGACAGGGACGGGGGTGACGGTCGCCCCTCGGGCCTCGAGGCCCTCGATCAGCTCGGGGTTGGGCTGGCCGTATTCCTGGACCGCGACCCGGAGGCCCTTCACGGGGATGTTGGCGTCGAGGGCCCCGAGGAGTTCCCGCCAGGTGTTGGGCTCGGGGGCCTGGAGGTCGATCCGGGCGCCGAGTTCCCGGAGGGGCGTCACCGGCTTCGGCCCCCGGATGGCGACCTTGGTCCGCTTCAGGGCCTCGACCCACTCCTCGCGGGGGTACTTCGCCTCGATCTCGCGGGCCAGGTAGCGGGTGCCGACCCCGGTCAGGAAGATGACGAGTTGGAACTCGCCGGCGATCAGCCTCCGGGCGAAGTCGAGGGCGGCGGGGTTGTCGCCGATGGGGACCTCGCGGAGCGCCGGGGCCTCGACGGGCTCGCCGCCGTGCTTGCGGATCAGGTCGGCCATCGGCCCGGCCATCCGGGCCTCGAAGCAGGCCACGCGGAGGCCGTCGAGTCCGGTCGGGGTCGATTCGGGGTTGCTCATCGAGGGGGCCTCTCCGGGCGGGTCGATCCGTCGGACGAAAGGGGCTCGCGAACTCCGAGGGCGGCGGCCGGGTCTGGGAGGGGCGTGCATCAACCCGAGGTCGCCGAACTTCCCGGAGGGCCCCATGAGCGTCGCCTATCGTCAGTGTCACCTGGTCCGGCCCCGGGGGCGGGCCGTCCTTCACTATACCACCCGGCTCCCGGAATCCCACGCCGTGCCCGGCGGGGTCGTCCGGCTCCGCCAGCCGGACGGGACCTGGGGCGAGGGCTGGCGGGTCGAGTCGGTCGGCCCCCGGCCCCTGGCCGAGGAGCACATGCGGAAGGCCGAGCGCGCCCACCTCAAGCAGCGGAGGGCGTCCGACATCGGCCGGGCCGAAAGGCGCGAGGGCCTCGCCTGAGAGGTCCCCGATGGGGTCGTGGTGTAACGGCGGCACCTCGGTCTTTTAAACCCAATACCTTTAAAAAATGAGCCACAAATCGTTAATTGCCTGTGATTTCTGACCCCCTCTCCCCTTGTGGGAGAGGGTTGGGGTGAGGGGTTCTCGGCTTCATCCACGGTCGTTGACCCCTCTCCCCAACCCTCTCCCACAAGGGGAGAGGGAGTCAGAAAGACTGCTCTCGACGTCGTTGTCGTTTATGGCTCGTTCAACGGTATTGCTTTTAAACCGATCGGTGGGGGTTCGAATCCCCCCGACCCCATCCCCGACGAGGCGGCAGGCCGGCAAGATCGGGCCGCCGGATCGGCCCCGATCGTCGATCGGACGGGGCAGGTCAATCGCCCCGGAGCGTCTCCGCCCTCCACAGATAGACGTCGAACTCGCCCAACTCGGTATCGACCACGATCCGCTCGTCCGGCCTGATGTCGGCCATCCGGTGCGCGATCGAGACGACGCGCGAGCCCGGCGGCAGCTTCCGGAGTCGCGGCAACAGCCGGGCGTTGAGGCTCGGCAGCAGGTAGAGCGTGACGACGGTCGGACCCTTGCTCAGGTCGAGCGCGAAGATGTCGCGCCGTTCGATCGTGACCAGCCGCTCCACGCCGTGCTGGCGCACGTTGGCGAGGGAATCCTTGACCCGTTCGGGGTCGATGTCGAACCCGGATGCCTTGCATCCGTACCTTTCGGCCGCCGTGACCGGGATGCGGCCGTCGCCGCAGCCGAGGTCCCAGACCACGTCCTTGTCGGTGATCCTGGCCAGCCTCAGGAGCGAGTCGACCACCTTCTGGGGCGTCGGCTCGTATTCGACGTCGGCCGTGGGCCGTTTGCCAGGCTCGCGGAGGTCGATCGATTCGAAGTCGCCCGGCCGGACGTCGAGCCGTCGGGTGACGGTCCGCGGCCCGTCCGGGCCGGGGATGATCGCCGTGATGGTGTAGAGGTACTTGCCCGGCGGCAGCGGCGGCGACTCGAAGCGGGACATCGGCCAATCGGGCCGCGCCTCCCGGCCCTCGAAGAACAGCCGGGCGCCTTCCGGCAGATAGACCTCGACCCTGACGGTCTTCCGCCACTCCTGTGCGAAGGCGCCGGCCAGGATCGGGCCCGCCAACAGGGCCGCCCCCACGATCAACTTGCGTCCCAAGGAAACACCTCCTCGGTCGGGAAACCGCGAAATCCGGGCTCGGTGAATGCTCTCAGGACGGAGGTGCCTGGTCGCCGGATCGTGAAGGTCTCCTCGCTCGCCGAGGCTGAACAAGCCCGGCGCCGGCATTGTACCGCGCGGGCGCGGGACGCGGGTGGATCGTCGCCGATGCGGCCGGTCTCGTCTTCGAGGCTATCCGAAATGGCCGGGGAGACGGTGACGGCACGACGGGGACGACAATCCGAAGGACGAACCTGAGCGGGCGGGGCCCGGCCGATCCGGCGGCCGTCGGATCAGTTCTCGCTCGGCTCGCGGCCGGGCGGGTCGATCGGCATCCGCAGGTCCTCGGCGGAGAAGCGGACGACGCGCGAGCTGCCGTCCCGATCGATCCGCGTCACCTCGGCCCATTCCCAGGGGATGGACTTCTCGCTGCCGAAGAAGTGCGTCAGGCTCCTGAGCGATCGGAATCGCCGCTCGCGAGCGACGAGGCGGCCATGTCGGTCGTGGCGATAGAGGACGACATCGAGCATCGGGGATGGGGAGCCTGGAGGATGCCGGAGTCGGCCGGGAGAGTGCCAACGGGGGTCGAAGGTGTTGATCTCTCGGAAATGCAACGCACATGCCAAGGCGGAGCGAGCGGGGCGGGGCGTCGCTCCCGGGCGGCGGGCGGGAGAAATCGGGGCGACGTGTCCCAGACGAGCTTGATCGGAGTAATGGATCATGTGCGACCGAGATCCAATGGCAGAGAGGTCAAAAGACAGAGATGCGTCTCTTCACGAAGGCCGGTCGGGCGGGTGTGACGGTCGAGATGAAGTCGGGGCGGAGGGCCGCGAGCCGGCCGTCGAGGGGGTTCGCCCCGTCGGTGGACGGGCTGGACCGGCGGCTTTCCCCGGGCGGGGCAGGGGTCTCGACGGCGATGCTGTCGGTGATCATCATCCCCCCCAACTCGAACGACGGCGGCCACGGCGCGACGGGCCCCGCCGATACCCAGCGGAACCCCCGGCCCGGCAACTGAGCCTGAGCCGGCCACGGCGGGGCGGGACGCCCGACACCGCCTCGATCAACTCCGAGGTCGCTCCGGCCCGACGAATCGATCGGGCCCAAGCGGGGCGTCTCGACGACGTTGACGACGCCCTCGGCCGACTCTAACATGACGTGGGCCGGTCGGAGACATCCCCTTTCGTGACGGGGCCAGGGACCACCCGTACCCCCGGGACGCCGGACCTCCGGCCGGCACCGATCCGGTCGGGGGGCCCACCCCCGTCACCAGTTCCGCCCCGAGCGGCACCGCCGCCCGATCGGCCCGCCCGAAGTCCCCGCTTGCGGTTGCGACCATCGGCCTTTCGGGCCGATTGACCGGCCGCCCGAATCCATCGGAACTGCCGATGTTTCACCAATTTCCGCGACGAGGCCCCGCCGCGATCCGTCGACGGGCGCGTCCGCCCTGGGGCGAGCCGCGGGCGCATGGGGTTGCCCATCGAGATCGGGGCGGTTTAGCATACCGGGGAAGGCCAGCCCGGGGACGTTGACCCCGGCCTACAAAATCTGAAGACGGCGGCGGGCGTCGACCCCCTTCGAGGCCAGACTGCAAGGAGCAAGCCGCGTCATGCTCGTCAACGCGACGGGTCCTCCGGATCTCGCGACCTGCGACCGTGAGCCCATCCACATCCCCGGCGGGATCCAGCCGCACGGGGTCCTGCTGACGCTCAACGAGCCCGACCTGGCCGTGCTCCAGGCGAGCCTCAACGTCCAGGATCTGCTGGGGGTCGACGCGCGAGACCTGCTCGGCCGGCCGGTCGAGGACGTGCTCGGCGCGGACCTGGGCCAGGCGCTCCGGGCGTCGATCGAGCGAGGGCTGCTCGACAAACATCCGCTGTTCCTGGGCAAGGGGCCGCTGGCCGCCGGCTCCCAGCAGTTCGACGCGATCGTCCACCGCTCGGACGGGGCCCTGATCCTGGAGCTGGAGACGGCGGCGGTCGACGACGGGTCGGCGTTCCGCGACCTCTACCCGCTGGTCCGGACCTCGCTGTCGGGCTTCGAGGGGGCCTCGCGGGTCTTCGAGCTCTGCACGATGGCCGCGGCCGAGGTCCGCCGGCTCACCGGCTTCGACCGCGTGCTGATCTACCGATTCGACGAGGGCTGGAACGGCACGGTCATCGCGGAGGACCGCAACGACGAGCTGCCGTCGTACCTCGACCTGCGGTTCCCCGCCACCGACATCCCCGAGCAGGCCCGGATCCTCTACAGGGACAGCCGGGTCAGGCTGATCGCCGACGCCGCCTACCGCCAGGTGCCGATCATCCCCCCGGACAACCCCCGGAACGGCCGGCCGCTGGACCTCAGCTTCGCCACGCTCCGGAGCGTCTCGCCGGTCCACGTCGAGTACATGCGGAACATGGGCACGGCGTCGTCGATGTCGATCTCGATCCTCCGCGACGGCAAGCTCTGGGGGCTGATCTCCTGCCACCACAAGTCGCCCCGGGTCGTCCCCTACGAGATCCGGACCGCCTGCGACTTCCTCGGCCAGGTCCTGGCGCTGCAGATCGCCGCCAAGGAGCAGCGCGAGGAGCTGGAGCACCGCCTGGCCCGGAAGGCGGTGCAGGTCCGGCTCCTGGGCGGGATGACCGAGGAGAACGACTTCGTCGAGGGCCTGGTCCGGCTCCAGGCCGAGCTGCTGGAGCTGGTCGAGGCGTCCGGCGCGGCGATCCTCCACGATGGGCACTGCACCCTGATCGGCCAGACCCCCGACGAGGGGTGGGTCGACCGGATCGCCGACTGGCTGGAGCGGGAGGGGCGCGACGACCTCTTCGCCGCCGAGTCGCTGGCCGGGCACTTCGGCGACGCCGGGGCGATCAAGGACGTCGCCAGCGGCGTGCTCGCCATCGCCATCTCGAAGCTGCACCGGGGCTACCTGTTCTGGTTCCGGCCCGAGGTGATCCGGACGGTCACCTGGGGCGGCGACCCGGGCGCGAGCAAGCGGCCCGACGAGGGGGGGCGGATCCACCCCCGGAAGTCGTTCGAGGCGTGGAAGGAGACCGTCCGGGGCCAGTCGGCGCCCTGGAGGCCCAGCGAGGTCGAGGCGGCGACCGAGCTGCGCAACGCCATCGTCGGTATCGTCCTCCGCCAGGCCGAGGAGCGGGCCCAGCTCAGCGCCGAGCTGGAGCGGAGCAACAAGGAGCTGGAGGCGTTCTCGTACTCGGTCTCGCACGACCTCCGGGCGCCGTTCCGGCACATCGTGGGCTACTCCGAGATGCTCCGGGAGGAGGAGAGCACGCGGCTCGGCGAGGAGTCGAAGCGGTACATCGACACGATCATCGAGTCGGCCCAGTACGCCGGATCGCTCGTCGACAACCTGCTGGCCTTCTCCCGGATGGGGCGGACGACCATCCACCCGGTGCCGATCGACATGAACTCGCTGACCCGCGAGGTCGTCCGCGACGTGATGGCCGAGGCCGGCGGGCGGTCGATCGCCTGGAAGATCGGCGACCTGCCCAAGGTCGAAGGCGACCTGATGATGATGCGGCTGGCGATGGGCAACCTCGCCTCCAACGCCGTGAAGTACACCCGGCCCCGCGCCGAGGCCGTCATCGAGATCGGCGCCGAGGTCAAGGGGGGCGAGGTCATCTTCTTCGTCCGAGACAACGGCATCGGCTTCGACATGCGTTATGCCGACAAGCTGTTCGGCGTGTTCCAGCGCCTGCATCGGATGGAAGATTTCGAGGGGACTGGCATAGGGCTTGCAAACGTCCGACGGATCATGTCCCGCCACGGTGGCCGGACATGGGGCGAAGGCGAGGTCGACCGGGGAGCGACCTTCTCTTTCGCCCTGCCCAGGCTGAGCGGGCCGGAGAAGGGCAAGGGAGCCGCTCGAGGAAGTGTCAGCGATGCTGAAACCGATCCTGCTGGTGGAAGATAATCCGAAAGATGTCGAACTGTCGCTCGTCGCCCTGGGCAAGAGCCAGCTCGCCAATGAGGTGGTCGTTGTCCGAGACGGGGCCGAGGCGCTGGACTACCTCCGGTGCCAGGGCATCTATGCCGACCGGGCCCAGGGCAACCCGGCGGTCGTCCTGCTCGACCTGAAGCTGCCCAAGGTCGACGGCCTCCAGGTCCTCGAGCAGATCAAGGGGGACCCGCACCTCCAGAGCACCCCCGTGGTCATCCTGACCTCCTCGCGCGAGGAGAAGGACCTGCTCCGGGGCTACCGGCTGGGCGTGAACGCCTACGTCGTCAAGCCGGTCAGCTTCAAGGAGTTCATCGAGGCCATCCAGGAGCTGGGCGTCTTCTGGGCCCTGATCAACGAGCCGCCGCCGGGCAGCCTGAAGCCAAAGCGATGAAAATGCACGTCACGCAGGGAAATTTCTTCGCCGAGGATCAGGGCATGAGCGCGATCGTCATCTTACACCTGGAAGATAGCTTCCTCGACGCCGAGCTGATCCGCTCGCGCCTGGCCAAGGACGGGCTCCACGTCCAGATCCACCGGGTCGACGGCCGGGCCGAATTCCTCGACGCGCTCCAGGGCCGCCGCCATGACCTGATCCTGGCCGACTACTCGCTGCCCAGCTTCGATGGCCTCTCGGCCCTGGAGATCGCCCGCGACCACGCCCCGCACACGCCGTTCCTGTTCGTCTCCGGCGTGATGGGCGAGGAGGTCGCCATCGAGAGCCTCAAGCAGGGGGCGACCGACTACGTGCTCAAGCACCGGATCGACCGGCTGACCCCGGCGGTCCGGAGGGCCCTGACCGAGGCCCGCGAGCGGAACGAGCGCCGCAAGGCCGAGGCGACCCTCCGCGAGCGCGAGCGGATGCACCGACTGACCCTCGACAGCGTCCGCGATTACGCCATCCTGACCATGGACACCGCCGGCAGGATCACCGGCAGCAACGCCGGCGCCGAGCGCGTCCTGGGCTACCGCGAGGACGAGCTGAAGGGCCAGCCCGGCAGCATCCTCTACACCCCCGAGGACATCCGCGACGGCGTCCCCCGCCGCGAGCTCGACCGCGCCGGCGCCCGGGGGACCGGCGACGACGAGCGCTGGCACGTCCGCAAGGACGGCGTCCGGTTCTGGGGCAGCGGCCTGGTCATGCCCCTGCTCGACGAGTCCGGCCAGCTCCGGGGCTTCACCAAGATCGTCCGCGACATGACCGAGCGGAAGCGGGCCGAGGAGGCGCTCCGCGAGGCCGACCGCCGCAAGGACGAATTCCTCGCCATGCTCGCCCACGAGCTGCGCAACCCGCTCTCGGCGATCCACAACGCCGCCCAGCTCGCCCGCAAGCCCGACCTCCCCGCCGACCGCCGAGAGTGGACCCAGGAGGTCATCGCCAACCAGGTCAGGCACCTGACCCACCTGGTCGACGACCTGCTCGACGTCTCGCGGATCACCCGGGGCAAGATCCGGCTCCGGCTCCAGCCGCTCGACCTCGTCGCCGTCCTCGGGCGGGCGATCGAGGCCGCCCGCCCCTCGATCGAGGCCCGTCGCCACGAGCTGGACGTCGCGATCGACCCCGGCCCGCTCCTCGTCGAGGGGGACCCGGTCCGCCTGGAGCAGGTTATCGTCAACCTCCTCACCAACGCCGCCAAGTACACCGAGCCCGGCGGCCGGATCGCCCTTTCCGCCCGGCAGGAGGAGAAGCAGCAGGTCGTCCGGATCAGGGACGACGGGATCGGCATCGTCCCCGACATGCTCCCCCGGGTCTTCGACCTGTTCGAGCAGGTCGACCACTCGCTCGACCGCTCGCAGGGCGGGCTGGGGATCGGCCTGACGATCGCCAGGCGACTGGTCGAATTGCACAAGGGGACGATCGAGGCCGCCAGCCTCGGGCCGGGCCTGGGCAGCGAGTTTACCGTCCGCCTCCCCGCCACCAGCCCCTCCGCCGAGGTCGCCCCGATCCGGGCGACCCCGCCGATCGAGGCCCGCGAGGGCTTCCGCGTCCTGGTCGTCGACGACAACCTTGACTCCGCCGGTGCCCTGGCCGGCCTGCTCGAACTATCCGGCTTCGACGTCCGATCGGTCCACGAGGGCCGCGAGGCGATCTCCGCCGCCAGGCTCCATCGCCCCAGGGCCGTCCTCCTCGACATCGGCCTGCCCGGCATGGACGGCTACCAGGTCGCCGAGCACATTCGCGGCGAGGAGGGGTTGGAGGACACCACCATCATCGCCATCACCGGCTACGGCGAGGAGCAGGCGTTCCACCGCTCCCGGGAGGCCGGCTTCGACCACCACCTGGTCAAGCCGGTCGATTACGACACCCTGCTCGGCCTCCTCTTCGAGGAGGCCCGGGAGTCCTCCCGAAACGGGACGGACCAGGTCTGAGCGAGGTCCTATCCTCTCGGCTCAGCCCCGACGTCCTCGCATCAGCCTCCCGAAATGCCCGAAATGCCCGAAATGCCCGCCCATTCCGCGCGCCATCCGACCGGAGTGCATGGTCTGCGCGGTCAGGGTCGGGATCATGGTGGGCATCGTCGGCGGTGTCATGGGCGAGGGTGTCGTGGGCGAGGTGGTAGGCGCCGGCGTCGTCGCGGTCGGAGTGGTCGGCACCGGAGTCGCGACCGGCGTCGTCGGGGTTGTGGTGGCCATCGCCGCCGCCGTGATGACCGGGGTCGCCGTCGCGGTCGTGGTGATCGTCGGGTCGGTGGTCGAAGTCGTCGGAGGCGCCATCGGCATCATCGTGGGTGGTGCCATCGGCGCCGCCGTGCCCGTGGCCGTCGTGATCGTGGCCGAGGTCGGCGGGGCGAGCTTGGCCTGGTCGGCCTTGATCGCGGCCTGGTCGGCGGCGATCGTGGCCCTGTCGGCGTCGGTGACGCCGGAGGCCGTCTGGATCGCCTTGAGGTCGGTGTCGAAGA
>JAJYDH010000191.1 GCA_021777685.1 Planctomycetota bacterium
ACACGCCCTCCCAGGTCTCCGTCAGGGTGAGCGACTGGCCGGGCTTGAGCGTCTCCACGGTGACGATGCCGGGCTGGACCCCGGGGTTCGAAGTCCAGACGGGCCGGCCGCCCTTCGAGGCGACGAAGCCGTCGGTGCTTTGCGCGAGCGTGACGCTGATGTCGTGGTCCGTGACGTTCGTCTCGGTGAAGGTCAGCACGATCGAGGTCCCGGCCGTCGTCCGTGACGGGGTGGCCGTCAGCGACTCGGACAGCCCCGAGGCCGTCACGACGGCCCCGGAGAGCAAGGCTTTCCCTTCCAGCGACTCGACAGCGAGGCGGGCGGATCGTCGCATCCTCGTCCTCATTTCTGATGAAAACAGCAAGGATAAATTCTAACCGTACGGTCTCGCCGCATCAGGAGATCCGGGAGGTTGAAATTCGGTGGCATGGAGAGCATGGGTGTTGGATCGGAGATTTCAAATCCGAGATCTCGGTCGGGAATCGAATCTCCCGTCCTGCACTGACGTCCCCCCATTGCCGGTATCAAATCTCGTGCCGGAAGTGGTCTGGACAGTTACGATAAGTCGATAGGTCGCGCGATGCCCGGTGCCCTGCCTCTCAGCGGTCGGACGCCCGGGGATGCTCGGAGACCTTGCGGATCGACCGGCGGATGAAGCCGAAGACGGCCCCTCCGCTGACCATCCCCAGCACGTAGACCCCCACGACCAGGACCGACATCGGGGCGGTGATCCCCCAGACCAGGAACTTGACCGGGACCAGCCCGTTGTTCTGGAGGGCGAAGGCCGCGACCGACGCCAGGAACACGATCAGCAGCGTCGCCTGCAGGAATCTCATGAGTTCGCTCCTTCGGCCATGATTGGCCGGACAACGCCCAGATGGTGCGCGCAATGGAGTCGGTGGAAGGCGTCCCAGTCGTCCTTGGACATCGGCCCGAAGACGGGGTGGGAGGGGAATGGTCCGTCGGACTCGCGGAACCGGGCGAGTGCCGAGCGGAGCGACTCCGACCCGGCCCCGGCGTCCGCGTCGAACGGGGGGACGAGCGACGGCAGGGGGATAGCGACCCCGTCGAGGAATCGGCCCGATGAGAGGAATCGGCGGCGGCGGATCTCGAACCGTCGGGCCATCTCGGGGTCGATCGGCCCGGCGAGGGGATGATCTCCCTCGACGATCAGCTTGATCGACGAGGCCAGATGGTGGAGGATCTGTCCCAGGGTCCAGCGCCCCGACGCGGCATGGCCGGCGCGGAGGCGGTCGACCTCCGGCATGACCCGGTCGAGGCTATCGAAAGCGATCGAGCGTCGTCCTTCCATCGTCGGCCGCCCCCCTCGCCGGAGTCTCCCCTCGCCCGGCCCGACCTCCGGTCCGTCGGCGAGGGGGAAGCTAACCGAGCACCCGCGCCTCAGGAATTCCGGAATCGATGAACCCGATCGTCTTCGCCCTCAGGCGCCCCCTCACGGTGATGGTCGCCGTCGTCGCCGTCGCCCTCGGGAGCGGACTGGCTCTCCTGCGGATGCCGTTCGACATCTTCCCGAACCTGAACCTGCCCGTCGTCTACGTCTGCCAGCCCTACGGGGGCATGGACCCGGCGCAGATGGAGGGGCTCCTCACCAACTACTACGAATACCATTTCCTCTACATCGGCGGAATTCATCACGTCGAGTCGAGGAACATCCAGGGCATGGCCCTGATGAAGCTCTACTTCCACCCGGGCACGAACATGGCCCAGGCGATGGCCGAGACGATCGGCTACGTCACCCGGTCGCGGGCCTTCATGCCGCCGGGGACCGTCTCGCCGTTCATCACCCGGTTCGACGCGGGCAGCGTGCCCGTGGGCTATCTCGTCCTGTCGAGCGAGACCAAGAGCATCGGCGAGATCCAGGACCAGGCCCTCTTCAAGGTCCGGCCGATGTTCGCCGGCCTCCCCGGCGTCTCGGCCCCCCCGCCGTTCGGCGGGAGCCAGCGGACCGTCGTCGTCCGCGTCGACCCCGACCGGCTCCGCTCCTACCGGATGTCCCCCGACGAGGTGATCCGGGCCCTGACCTCGGGCAACGCGATCAGCCCTTCCGGGAACGTCCGGATCGGCGACGAGATGCCCATCGTCCCGGTCAACTCGCTGGTCAGGCAGGCGGACGACCTCAAGACGATCCCGATCCGCCCGGGCGCGAGCCCGACCGTCTATCTCCGCGACGTCGCCACCGTGCAGGACGCCTCCGACACCACGACCGGCTACGCCCTGGTCAACGGCCGCCGCGCCGTCTACATCCTGGTGACGAAGCGGGCCGAAGCCTCCACGCTCTCGGTCGTCGAGAACGTCAGGGCCGCCATCCCCTCGATGCAGGCGGTCCTGCCCGACGACATCAGGGTCAGCTTCGAGTTCGACCAGTCGCCGACCGTCACCGACGCCATGAGGAGCCTGGCGACCGAGGGGGCCCTCGGGGCGATCCTGGCCGGCCTGATGGTCCTGGTGTTCCTCCGAGACTGGCGGAGCGTGATCGTCGTCGTCCTGAACATCCCGATCGCGCTGTGCGGGGCGGTCGTCGCCCTCTGGCTCGCCGGGCAGACCGTGAACCTGATGACGCTCGGCGGGCTCGCGCTGGCGATCGGCATCCTGGTCGACGAGGCGACCGTCGAGGTCGAGAACATCCACGCCCAGATGGGCCTCACGGAGAGCATCCCCCGCGCGGTCCGCAGGGGGAACCTCGACACGGCCGTCCCCCGGCTCCTGGCGATGCTCTGCATCGTGGCGGTCTTCATCCCGTCGTTCTTCATGCAGGGGGCGGCCCGGGCGCTCTTCGTGCCGCTCTCGCTGGCCGTCGGCTTCGCGATGATCTCGTCCTACCTGCTGTCGAGCACGTTCGTCCCCGTCCTCTGCGTCTGGCTGCTCCGGCACCGGCCCGCGAGGGAAGGCAGGTCGTCGTTCGACCGGGCCCGCGACGCCTTCGGGCGCGGCCTCCGGCCCGTGGTCCGGCTCCGCTGGCTGGTCGTGCCGGCGTATCTGGCGGCGGCGGGGCTGGTCTGCGTCGGCGTCGGGCGTCAGCTCGGCCTGGAGATCTTCCCGAGGGTCGACGCCGGGCGGTTCCAGCTCCGGATCAAGGCCCCGGCCGGCACCCGGATCGAGAAGACCGAGCAGATCGCGCGGGAGGCCCTCGACGCCATCGGGCGGGACGTCGGGCCGGAGGGCATCGGGATCTCGGTCGGCTACGTCGGCGTCATCCCGTCGTCGTACCCGATCAACGCCATCTATCAGTGGACCGCCGGGCCGGAGGAGGTCCTGCTCCGGGTCGCGCTCCGGGAAGGGTCGGGCGTCGACGTCGAGGCCCTCAAGCGGCGGCTCCGCGACAAGCTGGCCGGCGCGTTGCCGGGCGTGCGGTTCTCGTTCGAGCCGGCGGACATCGTCAGCGACGTCATGAGCTTCGGCTCGCCGACGCCCGTCGAGGTCGCCGTGACCGGGCCCAACTTCGCGGACGACCGGGCCTTCGCCGCGAAGGTCCGCGACGAGCTGGCGAAGGTCCCCTCGCTCCGCGACCTCCAGTACGCCCAGGCGCTCGACTACCCGACGGTCGGCGTCGAGATCGACCGCGAGCGGGCGGGCCTCGGCGGGGTGACGGCCGAGGAGGTCTCCCGGTCGCTGGTCGCCGCCACGTCCTCCAGCCGGTTCGTCGTGCCCAACTACTGGCCCGACCCGAAGACCGGGATCGGCTACCAGGTGCAGGTCGAGGTCCCGGTCGCCCTGATGGACTCGGTCAAGCAGGTCGAGACGATCCCGGTCCAGAAGCCGGGCGGCCCGTCGCTGCTGCTCCGGGACGTGGCCAAGGTCCGGCGAGGGACGATGCCCGGCGAGTACGACCGCTACAACATGAAGCGGACCATCAGCCTGACCGCGAACATCGTCGGCGAGGACCTGGGCCGGGTCGCTGCCCGCGTCTCCGAGGCGATCAGACGGGCGGGGACACCGCCCAAGGGGGTGACGGTCGACATCCGGGGCCAGATCGTGCCGATGAGGGAGATGCTGGCCGGGCTCTCGGTCGGGCTGGGGATGTCGATCGTGGTCATCCTCCTGCTGCTCACGGCGAGCTTCCAGTCGGCCCGGCTGGCGCTGGTCGCGGTCTCGACCGCGCCCGCCGTCGTCTCGGGCGTGGTCCTGGCGCTCTGGATCACGGGGACGACGGTGAATATCCAGTCGTTCATGGGGGCGATCATGGCGGTCGGCGTCGCGGTGGCGAACGCCATCCTGCTGGTCACGTTCGCCGAGCGGCATCGGCGCGAGGATGGAGCCGGGGCGGCCGACGCCGCGGTCCTCGGCGCGTCGGGCCGGCTCCGGCCGATCCTGATGACGAGCTGCGCCATGACGGCGGGCATGCTGCCGCTGGCCCTCGGCTGGGGCCACGGCGGCGAGCAGACCGCCCCCCTCGGGCGGGCCGTCATCGGCGGGCTGATCGCCGCCACGGCCGCGACGCTCCTGGTACTCCCCTCGGTCTTCGCCCTCGTCCTGGGCCGGGCCGGGCGGCATTCCGCGTCGCTGGACCCGGACGACCCGGACAGCCGCCACTTCGACCCCGCGGACACGTCCCACCCCGAGCCCTCCCGGAACGGCGACGCCCGGGAGATCGCGGCCGTCGAGACGCATGCGATCGGCGAATCCCCCGTGGCTCTCGACGAGGAGCACCGCCCATGAGGCCGGATCGACATCGTGCCCTGACCGCCCTCGGCCTTCTCGCATTCGCCGGGATTGGCTGCGACCGGCCGACCGTCGAGGCCACGCCGAAGGCCGGCGACTCGCCCGTCGCGCGGGTCTCGACCGTGGCGCCCGAGCGGATGACCGTCCGCCGGACGACCGAGGAGCCCGGTCAGATCGAGGCGGCCGAGACGACGCCCCTCCATGCCAGGCTCGCCGGCTACGTCGAGAGTGTCGCCGTCGACATCGGCGACAGGGTCAAGAAGGGCCAGGTGCTCGCCGAGCTGAGGATGCCGGAGGTCGACGCCGACCTCGCCCAGAAGCGGGCGCTGGTCGAGCAGGCCCGGTCCGAGGTGAAGCAGGCCGGGGCGGCGGTCGAGGTCTCCCGGGCCGGGGTCGCCAGCGCCGAGGCGAAGGCCGCCGAGGTCCGGGCCGGAATCCGCCGGGCCGACGCCGACGTCGCCCGGTGGCGGTCGGAGTTCGCCCGGATCGAGCAGCTCTTCCGCGAGCGGGCCCAGACCGGGAGCCTGCTCGACGAGACCTCGAACAAGCTCAGGTCGGCCGAGGCGGCCCGGGACGAGGTCCAGGCCCAGGTGAAGACCGCCGAGGCCGCGCTGGCCGAGGCCCGGGCCCTGCTCGACAAGGCCCGATCGGACGTCGAGACGGCGAGTTCACACGTCGAGGTCGCCCGCCTCGACGCCGAGCACGCCCTCGCGATGGCGGCCTATCGGCAAATCCTGGCGCCGTTCGACGGCGTCGTGACCCGCCGGGGGGTCGACGTCGGGCACCTCACGACGCCCGGCGCGGGCGGAGAGCTGCTCTTCGTCGTCGCCCGGTCGGACATCGTCACCATCGCCGTCGGCGTCCCCGAGGCCGACGCCCCGTCGGTCAACCCCGGCGACCCGGCGAGGGTCCGGCTCCAGGCCCTTGAAGGGAAGACCTTCGAAGGGAAGGTCGCGAGGACCTCGTGGGCCCTCGATCCGGCGACCCGGACCCTCCGCGCCGAGGTCGACGTGGCGAACCCCGACGGCCTGCTCCGGCCGGGGCTCTACGCCTACGCGACCATCGTCGCCGAGGAGCACCCCGACGCCCTGACCGTGCCCGGCTCGGCCGTGTTCGCCGACGCGGGCAGGTCGTATTGCGTGGTCGTCGCCGACGGCCGGGCCCGCCGGAGGGAGGTCAAGATCGGGCTGGTCGACGGCAAGCGGGCGGAGGTCGTCTCGGGGCTCGACCCCTCCGACCGGGTCGTCGAGGCCAACGCCGCGTCGCTCGTCGACGGCCAGGCCGTCGAGCCGATCGCGACCCCGGAATCGGCCCCGAAGCCGAAGAGTTGACCCGACCGGCGCATCCGCCAGCGTCCCCGATCCCCTTCCCGGGGTCGGGTCATGCGCCCCGGGCCGGGCGATCGAAGATGAATGCGAAGCCAGAAGTTCGCCAAGGCCACGGAGGGCCTCGATGACGACCGGGATGACGTCGAGGAAGGTCGGGCTCGTCGGGCCGGCGTTGGCGTTGCTGCTCCTCGGCGCCTCCGGGCCGTCGACGCCGCTGCCCGCCCTGCCCGAGGCCGGCCGGCCGGCCGAGCACCCGCCGCCCCCGGCGATGCCGGCCGCCTCGACCCTCCTGACGCCCCTCGTGCCCGGACAGGCGATCCAGCCGATCGACCTGGCCGGCGCCCTGAAGCTGGCCGGGGCCCGCGACCTGGACATCGCCACCGCCCGAGAGCGGGTCATGCAGGCCCTGGGCGACCTGGACGAAGCGCGCGGGCTCTGGCTCCCGAGCTTGTTCACCGGGCCCACCTACACGAGCCTGGACGGCCAGGTCCAGGGGATCAACGGCCAGGTCCAGACGGTCCATCGCCAGTCGCTGTCCCTCGGCACGACGGCGACCCTGGCCAACAGCTTCCCGACCACCCCACCGGGGAGCGGCTACCCGCCCCTGAATACCCTGAGCGGGGTGTTGAGGATCTCCGACGCGCTCTACGGGACCCGGGCCGCCCGTCGGGTGATCGCCGCGAACGACGCCGGGGTCAAGGTCGCGACCAACAACGCCCTGCTGGCGGTCTCCGAGGCGTACTTCGACCTCCAGCTCGCCGCCGGGACGCTGGCCATCGCCCGCGAGGCCGCCGACAACGCCGGGGCGCTGGCCGAGCTGACGGGGACCTACGCCCGCACCGGCGCCGGCCTGGAGGCCGATCATCGTCGGATCCTGGCCGAGTCGCGGTCCCGCCGAGGGGCCATCCGGGCCGCCGCCGGCCGGTTCGAGGTCGCCTCGGCCGCCCTGGTCCGCCCGCTCCTGCTCGACCCCCACGTCGTCGTCGCGCCGGTCGAGCCGGCCGAGGCCATCATCCGGCTCATCCCGGACGACGTCCCGCTCGACGACCTGATCTGCCAGGGCTGGCGGAGCCGTCCCGAGCTGGCGAGGTCCAGGGAGCTGGTCGAGGCGGCCGTGCTCCGGCTCAAGCAGGCCAAGCTCCGCCCCTTCGCGCCGAGCGTCGCGCTCTCGTACTCGGGGGCCGGCTTCGGCGGGGGACCGACGGGCGCCTTCGGCAACTTCGGGGGCCGCAACGACGTCGCCGCCAGCATGTTCTGGGAGCTGCGCGGCCTCGGGCTCGCCGACCGGGGCTATCGACGGGCCGCGGAGGCCCAGAGGCGGACGGCCGACATCGACCTCGTCCGCGTCCAGGCCCAGGTCGCCCAGGACGTCGTCGCCGCGTACAAGGAGCGAGCCTCGGCGTCGGGGTGGATGGACGAGGCCCGGCAATCCGTCCCCGAGGCCATCGACTCGCTCCCGCTGAACCTCAAGAACATCCGCCAGGGGGCGGGGCTCCCGGGGGCGACCCGGCCCATCGAGGTCCTCCAGCCCGTCCAGGCGCTGGCCCAGGCGCGGGCCGACTACCTCAATGCCGTCCTCGCCTACAACCGGGCCCAGTTCCGCCTCTATCGGGCCGTCGGCCGCCCCCCGGAGATCGACCTCCGCCCGGCTCGCTGACCTCGCGCCGGGCCCGGCCCGGCGGATGGGCGAGCCGGGCGGGTCCGTCGCGCCGCGACGCGGGAAGTGCCAGCCTCGAATCGAGGGGCCGGCGGCCTCACTTGATCTCGGCTCGGGCGGCCTTCGCCTCGGGCTGCTCGGGGTCCTTCTTGAGGATCTCGTCGAGGGCGACCTTTGCGTCGTCGATCCGGCCGGCGGCGTGCAGGGCCTTCGCCCGCCGGACCTGGATCAGCTCGGGCTTCTTGGGCTTGAGCGAGAGGGCGACGTCGAACTCCTCGATGGCGCCTTCATATTTCCGGCCGAGGGCCAGGGCGTCGGCCATGAGGGTGTGGCATTCGGGGTCGTAGACGTCGACGTACAGGCATTCGTGGCCCCAGTGCTCGGCGTTCGCGGCGTCCTTCATCTCGACGAACCGCTTGACCAGCTCCTTGCGGAGGGTCAGCTCGTCGGCGTCGTTGTTGGCCAGCTCGACCAGCTCGTTGACGACCTTCGGGTCCTTCTTGCGGAGGTGGACCCGGGCCAGGCTGGCGACCCACTTCGAGTTCTGGGGGTCGTCCTTGCGGCCGATCTCGTAGAGCTTCTCGGCCTCGTCGAGCTTGCCGCCCTTCATCTTCAGCTCGGCGAGGAGGTCGAGCACGCGGACGTCGGGCTTGGCCGGGTCGAACGCCGGCTCGATCGCGGCGAGGGCCTCGTCGTCGAAGCCGAAGGCGAGGAAGATCCGGGCCCGGACGTAGCTGGCCATCGGCTGGTTGGGCCTGAGCTTCAGGGCCTTGTCGGCGAAGGGCTTGGCGAGCTTGTAGTCGCGCCGGGCGAAGTGCTCGTAGGCCATCCGGGCGTTGAGGTCGGCGTCCTCGGGCTTCGCCTTGAGCTGGCGCTCCAGCTCGGAGAACTTGACGGGCTTCTCCTCGCCGGCGCGGGTCTGGATCGTCTTGACCACCTGGTCGAGGAAGTCGAGGTATTTGGCTTCGAAGTCGGGCTTGGCGACGTGGAAACACTCGTCGATGGCCCGGTCGGTCGTCAAGCCTCGCTTGTAGGCGGCGAGCATCTTGATGAGCGCGTCGGGGCCGAACCGCTGGAGCATGTACTGGGCATAAAGCTGGGCCTGGCAGTAGGCGAGCTGGCGGTCCTCGGGCTCGTCGGGGCGGATGAAGCCGAGGTTGATCGTGTCGAGGTTGAGCAGCTTCCGCCGGCTCGGCACTCGCTCGACCAGCATCTTGTTCCAGGGCTGGGGGCGGGGGAAGCCCTCGGACTCGACGGCCAGGGCCTCGGTGTACCAGTGGGGGATGTTGAACTCGGTCTGCTGGAGCGTGATGACGTGGACCACCTCGTGCTTCATCACCCGGGCCCAGTTGAACGGGGCCTTGCTCGTCTTCGGGCTGGCCAGGGCGACCACCTTGCCGGTGCAGGCTCCGACGGTCGGGATGAAGGGGAGCGCCACGGTCCGGCCGGAGAACTTCTCGTGGTCCTTCATGATCTCGATCTGGGTCAGGCCGGGGGGCTCGTAGCCGAACGCCTTGACCAGCTCGCCGTGGATCGACTCCAGGTAGCGGGACATGTACTTCGCCAGGAGCCTGTCCTGGGTCGGGTCGAACAGGACCGTGTAATGGGCGGTGTCGACCGGGCGGTACGAGGCCATGTGGGTGAGGATCAGCCGCATGTTCTTGGCGCGGACGTTGAGCGGGTCGGAGTCGAAGGCGGCGTCGAAGAGGTCGCGGGCCTCGGCCTCTCGGCCGACCTGCATGTAGAGCATCCCCAGGCCGATCCGGCTGTCGGCGCGGTTGCCGTCGGCCTCGATCGAGCGGAGGAAGGCCCGCTCGGCCGAATGATACTTGCGGCGGTCGGCCAGGCGCTCGGCCAGGGCGGCGTAGAACGTCGCGGGGCGCGGGTTGTTCGCCAGGACGACCGACTCGACCGCCTGGGCGCCGAGGGGGTCGACCAAGAGCCGGGCGGCGGCGGCCAGGCGGGCCAGGCCATCCTCGTCGCGGGGGTTCTCGGCCACCGCCTTTTTGGCGTTGTCGCGGGCGTCGAGGAACCGCTCGTCGGAGATGTTCAGGTCGGCCAGGAGGACGTTCGCGGCGGCCATCCTCGGGTTGATCTCGAGCGCCCGGTTGGCCTTCTTCCGGCCGTCGGCGAGCTTGTACCCCTGCAAGTCGGCCTGGCCGAGGGTGACGATCACCTCGGCGGCGGACGGGTTGATCCGGAGGGCCTTGGTGAGATCCTTCCGGGCGTCCCCTTCCTGATAATTGGCCAGGAAGAGCCGGCCTTCGAGCCAGTGGGCCTGCCAGAGGTTGGGGTCGGCCTTGAGGGCCGGCTCGTAGATCTCGTTGATGATGTTGTTGGTCTCGTCGCGGAGATCCTCGCCCTTGAGCGTGGCCTTGGAATAGCGCTCGGTGGCCTGGCCGACGATCAGGAGGGCAGGGGGGTCGGCGAGCAGTTCATCCCGGTGGGCGTTGTGGTAGTCGACGAACCACTGGAACGCCGCGATCGCCGGCTCTCCCTGACCTCGGGCGTCGAGGAGCCGGGCCGCGACCCACCGAGCCAGCAGGTGGTCGGCCTTCGCCTTGAGGGCCCGCTGGGCCGAGGCGGCGGCGCCGTCCCAGTCCCCTCGGGAGAACTGGAGGTCGGCGAGCCTGGCCCAGACGTCGGGATTGTCGGCCTTGTTGTCCTTCGCCTCGGCGGCCTCGCGGAGCGCGGTCATGGCCTGGTCGGGCTCGCCCGTGCTGTCCAGCGCGTCGGCCCGGCCCAGCGCGATGGCGTCGCGGACGGCCGGCGCCA
Source organism: Planctomycetota bacterium (assembly GCA_021777685.1). Taxonomy (GTDB): domain Bacteria; phylum Planctomycetota; class Planctomycetia; order Isosphaerales; family Isosphaeraceae; genus Tundrisphaera. The sequence continues at coordinate 10,441 of JAJYDH010000191.1, forward strand.
GGTCGGGCTTCTTGGCCAGGGCATCGAAGGCTTCGAGGGCCTCGGCGTACTTGCCGACCTTCCAGAGGTCGCGGGCCTTCTGGACCTCGACCGGCAACGCCGCCGGCGCCGCCTGGGCGAGACACCCGATCATCGCGATGGACAGGGACAGACGGCGCATGCGGACCTCCTTGGTTCGGTTCCCTCCAGGTTAACAGAGGGTCCGCCCTTTGGAATAGCGGGGC
>JAJYDH010000192.1 GCA_021777685.1 Planctomycetota bacterium
TCTGCCGGGCGGGATTGGGTACCCGCAGGGTCCCGACGAGAGGTTTCGAGCTTGTGAAGGCCGTCCTCCTCTCCCGAGCTTCTTGGCGCAAGGCCAGACTTGGTTTTTGGTTTTTCGCTCGCCACCGGAGCCTGGAAAAACCGGTGTTTGTTCTCATTTCTCGGAAAACCCGGGAATACCCTGTGTCAATTCCCATTTCTCGGACACCAGATCTCTACCTCCTAAATTGGCGATCGGAGCCCATGTCGACCAGACCGCTGAACGCGATTGACTCGGAAATTCCCATCCGTCGATCCTATCAACCTCGTCGGTCTGGCCGAAGGAGGAAACCTGGTGTCAGTTCTCGTTTCGCGGGCGAGAACTGCTCAGAAAATAGCGAGCCACAATCCAATGAGCTTCAGCGAGCGTGCTTTTTCATCGGTTCAGGTGCCCTTCTATTAAAGGCCATGTTCGCTAACACCGAGTTTCCTTCGCGGGAGCTTCCTCCCGCCCTCGCGTTTCCGTCGGTTCAACCCTCGAAGAACCGGGCGACGCGGACCCGGAATCCGGGCAAGTAGGGGTCGGCGTCGAGCTCCTGCCGCTCGTTGTAGGTCTCGACGGGCTCACCGGGACGGTGCACGGCGACCGTCCGGAAGTCCGGGTCGACGACCCAGACGACGGTGCCGACTTCGAGGTAGAGGTCGACCTTGTCGACGACCTTGCCATGAAGATCCGAGGGGGAGAGGATCTCGACGGCGAGGACCGGCGGCCCGTCGAAGAACTTCCGCTTCCGGTCGTGGCTCGCCGCCATCTCGGCCGAGACGTAGGCCACGTCGATCCCGACGAACGTCACCGGGTCGCTCTTCAGGCGGAAGCCGGCCTCGCCCCCGACGACCTTACCCTTCGGGGTCGGCCGAGATTCGAGCCATCCGCGGAGTTCATAGCCGATGGAAATCTCGGCCTCGCTGTGCGTCGGATTGCGGCGTGTCATCGACTCTTCCCCGGAATTCTCACGCAACTCGCCCCGGATCAGGTCTCGTTCGATGCCGTCGTCGGGGAGGGCCAGCAGGTCTTCGACGGTCCACGTCCTGGAGGGGACCGGCGTTTCGGCGAGGCTCATGGTCGGACTCCCATCGGAAACGAAGCGAACGCGACGGCCCGATACCGCTCGGGGGCGACCGGGACCGGCCGCCGCGTCATCATAAAGGGTGCCCGGGGGCTTGAGAAGCCGCGGAGCCGGGCCGGCGTCCTTGTACCTCTACTGTCATGAATCGACGATCGTGTATTTGGTGCAACTTCGGAATTTGTCGAAGTTTGCAGCCCCGGAGGGGCGACCGTCAGTAGCCCAGGGTGAAACCCTGGGAACTCGTGACCCGATCAGAGTCCATCGAGCCCTGGAAGGGCGGCAGTCGCCCACGGACGCGGCGGGACGGTCGCCCTTCCAGGGCTCAATTCCCTCCTTCGCGTCCATCCGCCCCAGGGTTGCACCCCGGGCTACTGACGGTCGCCCCTCCGGGGCTGCAAGCGACATGATCTTTTGAGGTTGCGTTAATCCGTGACAGTAGAAATACAATGGCGACAATCGAACCGCCGCTCATGGGCCCGCGCGCGTCTTCCACGGGCATCGCGGGCGATGTCCGATAGGGGTCCGATCGAGATGCACGACAATCCCAGACGATTTGCGGTCCTCGAACACCGATGGGACGGCGTCCACTGGGACTTCCTCGTCGAGGACGGCCCCGCGCTCCGGACCTGGGCGATCGACCGGCCGATCGTCGAGGGGGACGACCTCCCTGCTAGGGAGTTGCCCGCCCATCGGTGGGTCTACCTGGAATTCGAAGGGGAAGTCTCGGGCGGCCGGGGGACGGTCCGCCGGTGGGATGGCGGCTCTTGCCGGGTCGTGGAGTGGTCCGAGGGCCTGGTCCGGCTGGAGGTCCGGGGCTCTCAGCTCGTGGGGTCGGTCCAGTTCCGGAGGATCGACGAGGGGCGTCGGTCGTGGCTGTTCCGCCTGGGGAAGTTGAGCTGAAGGACCCGGCGGGTGGGCAGCGTCGGCGTGACCAGCTTCCCCTGGAGGCGGTCGGAGCGGCCCGAGAGGCGGATCTGGCCCTGGCGGACGCTGAGCTGTTCCAGGACGACGTCGGACCGGCCGTGATCGGGCTTGAAGCGGATCAGGGCGACGGGCAGGTCGTTCTCGCGGGTCCAGCGGATGTCGAGGCCGTGGTCGCGGGCCTGGTCGGCGATCGGGCCGATCAGCCGCTCGGCCGAGATCGGGATCACGCCGGCGCGGATCTTCTCCAGGGTCAGCGCGAGGACGTTGTCCTCGGGCACCCTGGCCTGGGCGACGACCCAGATCACCGTGCGGATCGGCCCCCGGTCGAGCTGGAAGCCGAAGGTGATCCGGTCGGCGCCGAAGCTGATCCGGGGCTCGTGGATCTCGGGCGGGATCTGGTCGGCGAAGTGGGTGACGAGGTCCTCGGCGAGCCAGGCGTTGACCTCCTGGTCGGTGAAGACGGCCTGCCAGTCGTGCTCGTTGCTGATGTCGTTGCGGAGCTGCAGGCTGTTGGCGACGAAGTGCTTGGCCTTGGCCTCGAGCTGCTCGCGGGGGACGCCGGCCAGGTCCCGGTAGAACGAGGGCTTGTGGGTGAGGGAGAGCCAGACGGCGCCGGGGACGATCAGGAACAGCGAAGCGACCAGCCCGGCGACGATCACGCGCTTTCTCAAGGTCGACGTGGGCATCGGGCGACCTGCCTTCCGAGGAGGATCGGGAGAAGGGCGGGTGTCGGGCCTCCGAGGGGAAGGGAGGGCCCCGTCGGAAGCCTCGGGGACGAGCGTCCCGTGGGTTGTCCGCGTGGTCCGGAGGATACGGACGGCCTCTCGACCCGTCAACCCGAACCGGGCCCGGCCTCCGAGACCATCCTTCCTCTATGTTCGACGGCCCGGCTCCCGTATATTGAGAATACTACGCGAAGGAGGAGCTAACGTCATGCCTTCCCGGGCGGCTTGCGTCGCAATCCTCCTCTTCTGGGCCTACGCGGCCGTCGAGCTGCTCCGCCGGGACGTCCTGCCGGACTTCTGGGTGACGCCGCCGCCCGACCTCCGGTCGATCGCCGCCGCCGAGGAAGACGCCCGGCCGACCCAGTGGGAGCTGTCCGTCGCCGAGGACTCCGGGCTCAGGGGCCTCCGTCCCGTCGGCCGGGCCGTGACCGAGTCGAGGCGCACCCCCGACGGCGGGACCGAGCTGATCGGCCACGTCTGGTTCGACTCGGGGAGCCTGCTCAAGGGGACCCGCTTCGACAGCCAGACCAACGAGCGGCTCGACGTCTCGAACCGGCTGGAGATCGACCGATCGGGGAACCTCCGGCGGTTCCGGGCGGTGGTCCGCTCGGCGTCGAGCGCGGGCGACTTGATGACGTTCGACGGCAAGGTCGAAGGGCGGACCTTCGTCCTCCGGTCGAAGTCGGTGATCCCCCTCGCTCAACTGAACCAGACGATCTCGTTCCCCTACGAGCCCCGAGGGGTGGTCCAGAACGCCGTGGGGCCGATCGACCGCCTGCCGGGCCTCCAGGTCGGCCAGCACTGGGTGACGCGGGTCGTCGACCCCTTGACCGGGTCGGCCAGGGACGTCAAGTTCGAAGTCACCGGCAAGCACGCCATCCAGTGGGACAACAACGTCGTGACGACCCTGGAGGTGGTCCAGCGCATGCCGCCGTTCTCCGCCAGGACGTGGGTCCGCCGGGATGGCCTGGTCCTCCGCCAGGAGGTGCCCTTCCCGTTCGTCAAATTGATCCTGGAACGCCTCCCCGATCGAGGCGACCGCGGCAAGGTCGGGGCCATCACTCCATGATCGAATTGCGGGGCGTGACCAAGACGTTCGGGGCGAAGAGGGCCGTCGACCACCTCGACCTGAGCGTCAGGGCCGGCGAGCTGTTCGCCTTCCTCGGCCCGAACGGGGCGGGCAAGACGACGACGATCAAGATGGTCTGCGGCCTCCTCCGGCCGACCTCGGGCGTGGTCAAGGTGGGCGGCTTCCCCGCCGCCAGCGCCGAGGCCCGCCAGCTCATCGCCTACGTCCCCGACCAGCCTTACCTCTACGAGAAGCTGACCGGCCGCGAGTTCCTCCGGTTCGTCGTCGAGATGTACGGTCTCGACCCCCGGGCCTCGGCCCGGAGGATCGAGGAACTGGTCGAGACCTTCGAGATGGGCGACTACGTCGACGAGCTGACCGAGAATTACTCGCACGGGATGAAGCAGCGCGTCGTCTTCGCCTCGGCCCTGGTCCACGACCCGAAGGTCCTGATCGTGGACGAGCCGCTGGTCGGGCTCGACCCCCGGAGCGCCCGGATCGTCAAGGATCTCTTCGTCGCCCAGGCCCGGTCGGGCGTCGCGGTCCTGATGTCGACCCATCTCCTGTCGATCGCCGAGGAGCTGGCCGACACGATCGGGATCGTCGACCATGGCCGGATGCTGGCCAACGGGACGCTGGCCGAGCTGAGGGACCGGGTCCAGATGCACGGGCCGCTGGAGGACCTGTTCCTCAAGTTGACCGGGGGCGATCGACCGCTGGTCGACGGGGCGCTCCTGGTCCAGGCCAGGGACCTCGACCGATGAAACCCGCCCCGGCCCCGATCCCCCCCCGGCTCTCGACCCCGGCCCAGGTCGCCTCGGCGTTCCGGGGGCTCCGTTGGCGGCTGGCCGCCAACGGGCTCCGGCTCCTCCTGACCGGCTCCCGGCTCCGCCTGGCGATGATCGCCGTGTGCAGCGCGATCTTCTGGGCGGGGCTGTTCTTCCTCTTCTTCGGCGGGTTCCAGTTCCTCAAGAGCTTCATCCCCAACCTCTCGGGCGAGTTCGTCGAGTACATCTTCAGCATGTTCTTCCTGTCGCTGCTGATCATGCTGATCTTCTCGTCGGGCATCATCCTGTACACGGGGATGTTCCACTCGCGCGAGGCGGCCTACCTGCTGACCACCCCGGCCGGCCCCGACCGGATCTTCGCCTACAAGTTCTTCGAGGCGATCGCCTATTCGAGCTGGGCATTCCTGCTCCTGGGCAGCCCGATGATGGTCTCGTTCGGGATCGTCGAGGATGCCTCGTGGAAGTTCTACGCGATCTTCCCGGTCTTCTTCCTCGCGTTCGTGCTGATCCCGGGGAGCCTGGGCGCGATCGGTGCCATGCTCGTGGCGGGCTTCCTGCCCCGGAGGCAGAAGACGGTCATCGGGGTGGCGGTCGCGCTGGCGGTCCTGGCGCTGGCGGGGTTCGGGCTGAGGATCTGGCGGACGCCCGGCGAGGCCCTGACCTCGGAATGGCTCGACGGCCTGCTCGCCCGCCTGGAGTTCAGCCGGCATCCGCTCTGGCCGAGCCGCTGGATGTCCTCCGGGCTGGTCGCGTCGGTCCGGGGCGACTGGTCGACCGGCCTATTCTATCTCGGGGTCATCCTGGCCCATGCGGGCCTGGCCTACCTGCTCGCGGCGGTCGTCGCGCGCGACCTCTACCGGCTCGGCTACGGGCGCGTGCAAGGGGGCCGGTCGTCGAGGCGTCGATTCGGCTGGTACGGCCTGGACGCCGCGTTCCATCGGGTCTTCTTCTTCCTGCCGCAGCCGATCCGCCTGCTGATCCTCAAGGACCTGCGGACCTTCCGCCGCGACCCCGCCCAGTGGTCGCAATTCCTGATCTTCTTCGGACTGCTGGCCTTCTACTTCGTCAACATCCGCCGGCTGAGCTACGACGTCCAGAAGCCGTACTGGCGGAACCTGATCAGCTTCCTCAACCTCTCGGTGACGGCCCTGATCCTCTCGACCTTCACCAGCCGGTTCATCTTCCCGCTGCTCTCGCTCGAAGGGCGGAACTTCTGGGTCCTGGGGCTCTTGCCGCTCAAGCGCGAGTCGATCCTCTGGGGGAAGTTCGCGTTCTCGTCGGGGATCTCGCTGGTCTCGACCGAGATCCTGGTCGTCCTGAGCGACCTGATGCTCCGGATGGGGCCGGCGATGATGCTCCTGCACATGGGGATGGTGGCGATCCTCTGCTTCGGCCTGTCGGGGATCAGCGTCGGGCTCGGGGCGAGGCTGCCCAACCTCAAGGAGGACGACCCGTCCAAGATCGCCGCCGGGTTCGGCGGGACGCTCAACCTGCTGGTCAGCCTCGTGTTCATCTGCGCGATCGTCACGGCGCTGGCCGTGCCGTGCCACCTCTACTATGCCGGCCAGGACAACCCCGAATTCGCGGGCGTCCCGCTCTCCGAGGGGCAATTCCGGTTCTGGCTCACCGTCGCGATCCTGGTGAGTCTGGTCATCGGGGTCGTCGGGACCGTCCTGCCCCTGCGGATCGGGATTAAGGCATTCCAGCGGATGGAGTTCTGAAGCCATGTCGACCGCCGAACGACCGCGGCCCCTGAGGTTGCCCGATCACACCGATCTCCCGTGCTCGGACGAAACCGGCTCGACCGCCAACGGCCAGCCCGATTACGACTGGCCCGACCATACCCAGCTCCCGGAGTCGGATGGAACCTTCGTGAAGAACTTCCAGGAGCATCCCCAGAGCCGCCTCCTCACCGACACGATCGAATCGGTCCTGAACCGGCTTCACCCCGACGGCCGTTACGCCATCGGCCAGGACTGCGGGATCTACTGGCGACTGCCCGACCCGCCCGAACGAGGCGCCATCGCCCCGGACTGGTTCTACATCCCCAACGTCCCGGCGACTCTTGGAGGCCGGACGAGACGGTCTTACGTCCTCTGGCAAGAACTCCTGGCGCCGCTGATCGTCCTGGAATTCGTCTCGGGCGACGGCTCGGAGGAACGCGACCGGACGCCGATCTCCGGCAAATTCTGGGTCTACGAGAAGGTCCTCCGGCCGGCGTATTACGGGATCTACGAGGCGAATCCCGGCCGGATCGAGATGTACCACCACGTCAACGATCGCTTCTTGCCCCTCCCGCCGAACGAACGAGGACACTTTCCGATCGATGTCCTGGGCGTCGAGCTGGGGATCTGGGAGGGCCATTACCAGAACTTCGACCTGCCCTGGATGCGATGGTGGGACGCCGATGGCGTCCTCCTCCCCACGGGATTCGAACTGGCCGAGCTGGAGGCCGAGCGCGCCGCCCGGGAGGCCGAGCGCGCCGCCCGGGAGGCCGAGCGCGCCGAGCTCGCCGAGCGGATCGCCGTCCGGGAGGCCGAGCGGGCCGAACGCCTCGCCGCCCAGCTCCGGGCCCTGGGGATCGACCCGGAGGCTTGAGGCGGGGCCTTCATGCCTCCGGCCGGGCGACCCTCGCTTCGAAGTGCCGGCTCGCGAACTTGAAGGCATAGATCCCGACGATGATCCCGGCCGCGTCGGCCAGCCAGTCGAAGAGGCTGGCGTCCCGGCGGACGATCGGCAGTTCCTGCCCGGCCTCGCTGAGGAGCGCGAGCACCAACCCGGCGACGACGACCCGCCGGGCCCGGCCTGCCGACCGCAGTGCCCACATCCAGAGCAGGGCGAAGACGAAGAAGATGCCCATGTGGACGATCTTGTCCACGTTCGGCACGAAAGCCGTCCGGGGCAATCGCTCCCCCTCGGGGAGATAACGGCGGGGCAGCCAGCAGAGGATGAAGATGAGAAGGGTCCAGGACCCGGCCAGGAGGGCTCGTGGCGACATGGGCGGATTTCTCTCCGGGCGGCCCTCGGGTGCCCCGGCCCGCGCGGGGCCGATCCGGCATCCCCGATCGGCGGGCGGGCGGGCCCCCGTTATACCCGAGATGGACGGTCGGGACGAGCCTCGTCGGGCCCGACCTGCTGCCGGAGGGCCTCGAACAGCCCGATCGAGACGGCGTTGGACAGGTTCAGGCTCCTCGCCTCGGGCCGGATCGGAATCCTGACGGCGAGGTCGGGCCGGCCTTCGAGCCACGAGGCGGGCAGGCCCCGGCTCTCGGGCCCGAAGACGAGCCCGTCGCCCGGGCGGTAGGCGACCCCGGTGTAGGGCCTCGTGCCCCTGGTGCTGAACGACCAGAGGCGATCCCGGCCCAGGGCCTCGACCACCTCATCGAGGTGGTCGACGACCCTCAGGTCGAGGAATGGCCAGTAGTCGAGGCCGGCGCGGCGGATCTGGCGGGCGGACAGGATGAAGCCGAGCGGCCGGACCAACCAGAGCATCGCCCCGGCCGCCACGCACGAACGACCGATCGCGCCCGTGTTGCCCGCGATCTCGGGCTCGACCAGCACGACGTGGAACCGGGAGTCGAGGGGGCTCGCGGTCGCCATCTCAGCGCGAGTGGAGCGGCCGGCGCTGGGGGGAGTTCCCCGAGGCCCCGCCCTGCGAGTTGCCCAGGATCTGCTGCGCCCGCTTCGGGTTCGACGTGTGGAAGATCCCCAGCGAACGGCCCTGCGTGGCGGACGACCCCGAATAGGCGTACTCGATGTTGATGTGCTCCTCGGCGAGGTGCTCCAGGATCTTCGCCAGCGCCCCGGGCCGGTTCTCGATCTCGACGGCCAGGACCTCGCTGGTCGAGAACTCGGTGCCGATCGACGTCAGCGCCCGGCCGGTCGCCTCGACGTTCTCGGTGACGAACCGGAGCACGCTCCGCCCGTTGGTATCCATGACGGACAAGGCCCGGAGCTCGACCTTCTCGTGCGCCAGCGCCGAGCAGATCTTGGCCAGGCGGCCGGGCTTGTTCTCGAGGAACGCGGTGATCTCGTGGACGAATTCCATGACATGAACTCCGATCGATCTCAGACACGACGGTCCGGTCCGACGGCCCGGGGGCCTACGGCCTCCGAGGGCCCATCGCCGGTGCTTGGCCCCGTCGGCTTCCGCCGAGGGGCCGCGAGACGGCCCGACCGACCTTGGCCCGTCCGGCGCGGCCCCGTCAAGGGAGGGGGCGGGCCGGGCGGGCTCGCCGTCAATCGGGCCTCGAACCCCGGCCTCCCCGGCCGAGCGGCTTGCCCGGCTGATCGCCGGGGTTGGCGCCGCCGGGCCCGGGCCCTGGCCCGGGAGTGGGGCCGGCCCCGGGAGGAGGCCCGTTGGGGGGCCCGCCAACGGGCGGAGGGCCGGGGGGAGGGGGCGGGAAGCCGAGCAGCCCGCCCTTGCCGGCCAGTGATGGAAGCATCGTCGCCAGCCCGACCCCCTTCGACGGGTCGCCGAAGGCCGGGAAGGCCGCCCGCGAGACGAGCCGGATCTCCTGGTCGTCGACCTCGATGGTGAAGAACGAGGGGAAGAGGAGGGCCTTGATCGAGTCGGCCGAGGGGAGCCGGGCGGGGTCGACCTTGAGGACCAGCGGGGGAGGTCCGCCCGGGGGGCCGTTCGGCCCCGGCGAGCCGGGCATGCCCGGCGGCGGGGGCCCGCCGGGACCTCCCGGACCCTGTGCCGGAGGCGGCCCCGGGGGAGGGCCGGGCTGCCCCGGCCGGAGCATCATCGCCGTGTTGATCCCCACCTGGAGCTTGGCCGGCAGCGAGGCCAGCACGGCGGGGAGCGTGTCGCGGGGGTCGGAGACGTTGAGCAATCTCAGCTTCGACGAGGCCCCCTGGAGCGCCCGGTCGAGGTTCGCCGGCGGGGTCCATGTCCCCCTCGCTTCCAGCGCGAGCCGGGCGACATCGGCCGAGGCCGCGACGACCACGTGCTTCGGGCCGACCCGGATCGCCGGCCGGAGCGACGCCGGGACCTGCCCGGACAGCTCGGGCGGGACCGACATCACGTACATCTTGGTCTCGCCGGGCATCAGCTTGAACTCGATCGACGGGGCCGAGGGGCCGCGATTCCGGGCCCCCCTGGCGGGCTCCTCGCCGCCGGCCCCTCCCGCGCCCCTGGCCGCCTGCGCCGCCTGGGCCTTCAACTCGCGGTTGGTCGCCGCCATCAGCTCGTCGAGCACCTTGCCGAACGCCTTCGGGTCGTCGACGTCGAAGACGATCGCGAGCTTGGGCACCTGGTCCATCCCCATCCCGGCCATCATCGTGCCGAGCAGGCTCGGCACCCCCGGCGCGGCCGGGGTCGCCGCCGCCTTGGCCGGCAGGACGTACCACGCTACCTTCGGGCCGAGGTGGGCCAGGATGTCTTCCTTCAGCCGGAGCCTGGTCTTCGACTTCACCGAATCGATCGCCTGCTTCACCGCCGCCTCGGCATCGGGCTTGTTCGCCTTGACCAGCCCGACGAGCCGGTCGAGCGTCGACTTGAGATCCAGCGAGAGGACCGTGAATTCCCCGACCGACTCGGGGATCGGCGGCATCTTCTCCCGGTCGAACGTCGGGCCGTCCAGGAGGGCCAGGAACCCTTGCCGAGGGCCGACCGTCCTGATCCGGGCGACCGACATCAGGGCGTCATCCTGAAATCCCACGGTCATGGCGACGTGATCCAGCCCCTTGAGGTGGCGCCTCTCAGGCGCGTCGGGGCGATTGAACGGGCTCAGATCGAGGAATGCCAGGCCCGTGGGCTCGAAGCCGGACGCGGATCGCGTCATCTGGGACCGGATCGGATGGTCGACCGCGTTCGGACGCTTGCCGTCGAGCGTCTCCAGGATGATGTCGGCCGACTCGGGCGCGGGGAGCACGACGACGAGGTCTTCCTTCTTCGAGTCCTCGACCCAGGAGGTGAACGTCTGCCCGTCGGCCCGCTTGCCGGTCGCCACCTTGTGCTCGACCCGGACGGTCCCCTGGAGCTTGGTAT
>JAJYDH010000193.1 GCA_021777685.1 Planctomycetota bacterium
ATGCCCAAGCCCTTCGGCGACCGGACTGGCTCGGGCGCCCACGTCCATTACCACCTGGCCGACGCCGAGACCGGCCGGAACCTGTTCCTCGACGAATCCGACGGCCGGGGGCTCGGGCTGTCGGCGGCCTGTTATCCCTTCCTCGGCGGTGTTCTCGCACGCGCCCGGGCTCTTTGCGCGGTCATGTCTCTCGCGGTCAACTGTTACAAGCGGCTCCAGAGCGGCCCGGCGCTGTCCCCCGGTCGCTCCCGGAGGCGCTCGACGCCTTCGAGGCCGACCCGGTCGTCTGGGATTCGCTCGGGCCGATCGCCGGGGAGTTCCTCCGGTTGAAGCGGGAGGAATGGCGGGAATACCATGCCCAGGTCGAAGCCTGGGAGGTCCGACGATACCTCACGGCGCTCTGAACCTCATGGTCCACCGATCCGCCAAGACCGTCATCCTCGGGGCCGGCGCCATGGGCTCGGCCGCGGCCTACCACCTGGCCCGACGGGGCGAGCCCCTCGTCCTGGTCGAGCAGTTCGGCCTCGGCCACGACCGGGGCAGCTCCCACGGCGCGGCGAGGATCACCCGCCATTCCTACGCCGATCACTCCTACGCCCGGCTCATGCTCGACGCCTTCCGGGCCTGGAAGGAGCTGGAGGCCGACGCCGGCCAGGCCCTCTATGTCCGGACCGGGGGCGTCTCGATCTGCCCGGAGTCGGCCGATTACGTCGGGCGGGTCGCCGCCAGCCTGGCGAGCATCGAGGTGCCCCACCGACGGATGACCGGCCGCGAGTGGAACCGGACCTCGCCGGTGTTCGGGCTCGCGGACTCCGACAACGTCGTCTTCGAGCCCGACGCCGGGCTCCTCTCGGCGGCGAGGGCGGTGACGCTCCAGGTCGAGCTGGCCCGGCAGAGGGGAGGCGACTCGACCGAGGTCTTCGAGAACGCGCCGGTCCGACGGATCGACCTCGATGGTGACCGGCCGACCCTGGTCTTCGACGACTGGCAACTGACGGCCGACCGCCTGATCGTGACGGCGGGGGCCTGGACCGGCCGGCTCGTGCCCACGCTCACGGTCCCGCTCCGGCCGACCCGGCAGCAGGTCCTCTACTTCCGCCCGCCCGACCCGGAGCGCTACTCCATCGGCCGGTTCCCGGCCTTCATCTATAAGGGGGCCTCCGAGATGGACGCCTTTTACGGGATGCCCGAGTGCTTCGGGATGGGGGTGAAGGCCGCCCGCCACGGCGGGCCGGAGTTCGACCCCGACGTTGACGATCGGTTGATCGAGGCCGGGTACATCGCCGATGTCCGGTTCTTCCTCTCGCGGACCCTCCCCGCCCTGGCCGGAGCCCCGATCGACCGGACCGAGGTCTGCCTCTACACGATGACCCAGGACGAGCACTTCCGGGTCGGCCCGCTGCCGGGTCGGCCCGAGGTGCTGGTCGCCAGCCCTTGCAGCGGGCACGGATTCAAGTTCTCGTGCCTGATCGGCCGGGTGCTCGCCGACCTGGCGATCGGCGGGGCGACCGAGGTCGACATCGACCCCTGGCGGATCTGAAAAGGCGAAAGGGTCGATCTAATAAATGTTACCGATGGGATCGTGGACCGTGTCCAGATTCGCGAATTTGGTCAAGTTCTTGGTGAACTGAAGCTTGACCGTGTCGGTCGCGCCCGAACGATTCTTCGCGATGATCAATTCGGCGACGCCGGGCTGGTCCGCCGGATCGTAGTACTCCGGGCGGTGGAGGAGGAGAATGATGTCGGCGTCCTGCTCGATGGCGCCCGACTCGCGAAGGTCGGCCATTCGGGGGCGGCGATCCTCGCGATTCTCGACGGCCCGATTGAGCTGCGACAGGGCGATCACCGGGATATTCAACTCGCGGGCGAGTTGCTTGAGCCGCCGGCTGATCTTGGCGATCTGCTCCTGACGGCTGTCCCTGGACTCCTCGGAATCGACGAGCTGGATGTAGTCGACGACGATCAGGCCGAGCTCCTGGCGCATCTTCAGCCGTCGGGCGTTGGCCGTGATCTGGAGCATATTCCGGGCGGGCGTGCTGTCGATGAAAAGCAAGGTCTCATGGAGTTCGTTATAAGCCTGACCGATCTGGATCATGTCTTGCTGGGTGAGGCCCTTGCCGGTTCGGAGCTTATAACCATCGACCCTGGATCGCGTCGACAGCAGGCGTTCCACCAATTCCAGCTCGCCCATCTCGAGGCTGACGAAGAGGACGGCCTTCCTCAAGTCGCAGATAACGTGCTCGCAAATGTTCAGCGCGATCGCGGTCTTGCCCATGCTCGGCCGGGCGGCCAGGATGATGAGCTGTGTCCCTTGAAAGCCGCTGGTGATGTTATCAAGATCAGCAAATCCGGATGGGATTCCCGTCAGGGCCTCTTTCCTCTCGGCCCTCGCCGTGATCCGGTCCATCGCGTTGACGATGACGTCCTTGATGTCGACCGTCTCGCCGGCCGCCTGCTCCTCGGCGATCGCGAAGATCTTCCGCTCGGCCGACTCGAGCAGCTCGTCGGACGTGAAGTTGTCCGAGTAGCCCTCGCGGAGGATCTGGTTGGCCCCCTCGATGAGTTGCCGGCTGACGGCCTTCTGGTGGACGATCTGGGCGTAATACTTGGCGTTCGCGGCCGACGGCGGGGTGTCGAGGATGGTCCGGATCGTCTCGTCGCCGCCGACCTTGTCGAACTCGCCTCGCCTGGTCAATTCGTCGATCAGGGTGATGGCGTCGATCGCCTTGCCGAGGTCGTAGAGGTCGCGGATCGCCCGGTAGATGACCTGGTGGCTATCCCGATAGAAGTCTTCGACCTTCAGGAGCGGGACGACGTCGTGGAGCGTCTCGTTGTCGAGGAGGACGCTGCCCAGGACGCTCATCTCGGCCGTGAGGTTCTGCGGGGGCAGCTTGTCGAACGCCACTTCCGCCGCGATGTCGGGCAACCTCCGGGTCCGAGCGTGGCCGTTCCCGTTCCCGTTGCCATTCCCGTTCGTGTGGCCATTCGTATAGTCGCCCATGATCCGGCGGCACTCCGTCCGAGACAGGCGACGACCTTGATTGGCGTCGGCGCCTCGCCCTTCGATCGAACTCCGGGCCGGCCTTATGGAGCCTGGGGACGTCCGCGATCGGCTGGCGGAGGGACGTGCGGCGGGCCGGCCTTACCTGAACAATGGTATCGGCCGGCCCGCGTGTTGGCCATCAAAAAATCGGCGGCGGGTCGAGGACGCCGGCCGCAAGGGCGGATTGACCGGCTCAGGCGGTCGGCTCGTCGACGTGGGTCGGGACGACCCAGAGCTTGACCTCGGCGTCGACGTCCTGGCCGAGGTGGAGCTTGATCGAGTAGAGGCCCAGCTCCTTGAGCGGCCCCTCGATCTTGACGTTGTCGGTCTCGATCGGGAAGTTGTCGGTCCTCAGGGCGTCGGCGATCTGTTCGGCGCTGACGGAGCCGTAGAGGTGCCCCTCGGCGTTGGCGTTGGCCTCGATCGTGATCGACCGCTGGGCGATCTGGGCGGCGAGGTTGACCAGGTCGGTCCGGCGGGCCTGCTCGAGCTGGCGGAGCCGCTCGCGGTGCTTCTCGACGATCCGCAGGTTGTGCGGGGTGGCGAAGGTGGCCAGGCCCTGGGGCAGGAGGTAGTTGCGGGCGAAGCCGGGGCGGACCTTGACGAGGTCGCCGGGATGACCGAAGTGGGGGACGGCGTGGGTCAGGAGGACCTGCATGTGGCCGTCCTTGGAGCGCGTCGGGTGGTTCTTCCGGCGCTCGACGCCGGGCTGGCGGACCGTCGGGGCGACGGCCACGGCGGCCTTGGCGGCCGGCGCGGCCTTCTTGGACTTGACGGAGGCCTTGGCCTTGGGCTTGGCCTTACCCGGCTTCTTGTCGGTCATCTTGGCCATGATTCGGCACTCACTCCAGGGGACGGTCTTCGCTAGTGGGCCGGGTCCGAGGGCCGCCGGCCCTCCGGTCGAGGGCCCCGGCCGGGGATACCGGGGTCAGAACGGGATGTCGTCGTCGTCGCCGTCGGAGTCGACGGGGGGCGCCGGGGGACGACGGGTCGTCGGGCCTGGCGTGGGGTTGCTGTTGCTGTAACCGCCCCGGGACGGGCCATTGCCGGCGGCTCGGGGCTCGCTGAACTGGCGGCGAGGGGCGGGCGCGGCGTACTCGTCGTCGCCGCCCATCGATGGCCCTCCGCCGGCGTCGTCCTTCCGGTCGAGGAACTGGACGCGGTCGGCCTGGACCTTGAGTTTGGACTTCTTCTCGCCGGTCGTCTTGTCGTCCCAGGTGTCCATCTTGAGGAAGCCTTCGACGTGGACGGCCCGCCCTTTCTTGAGGTACTGGCAGCACGTCTCGGCCTGGCGGTCCCAGACGGTCACGTCGACGAAGGTCACTTCCTCGCGCTTCTCGCCGTCCTTGCCGATGAACGTCCGATTGGTGGCGAGCCGAAGGTCGGTGACCGCGACCCCGTTGGCCGTCCGGCGCAGCTCGGGATCGAATGTCAGGTTGCCCATCAGGAAAACCTTGTTCAACTGGGCCATCGCCTCAACCTCCCTCGGATCGAAGGGACCGTCGGATACCGAAACCCCGGGCGAGCGTAGACGCTTGTTCCCTAAAAACCTAACACATCACGACCAGAGCGACAAGCGTCAATCTCGGAAACCCCACGCCCGGACGGGATTCGGTATCGGCCGGCGGCGAGGTCGACCTGATCCCGAAAAGACGGACCCGAGGCTCAGTCCTCGCGGCGGCGGCGGCGGGGACGGTCGTCCTCCTCCTCGCGGGGGGCTTCCTCGCCCTCGCCGGGCGTGCTGGTCATCGCGCGGTCGACCAGGTGGGCGACCAGCTTCGGGTGGACCTTCAGGACCAGCTCGCGGAGGATCAGCTCGTTCAGCCGGCAGTCGGCGACGATCTCCTTGAGGTTCGACCCGTCGGTCTTGAAGTAGGTCAGGAGGTACGTCCCCTTCTTGTGACCCTCGACCGAGTAGGACAGCCGGCGCTCGTCCCACTGGCGGCTGGCGACGATCTCGGAGTTGTGCTTGGCCAGGATGTCGTGGACCTGGCGGACCGCGTCGTCCCACGAGACGGCGACCTTGGCGCTGTCCAGCAGGAACATCCCCTCGTACGTGTTGACTGGCAAGGGCTCTCTCCTCATTGTTTGAAGCGGTCAGCTCACAGCGGTCAGCTTTCAGCCAGAGAAGAGAGGCGACCATCGTTGCGACGGTCGTCAATACTATCGCTGGATCGGCGGAGGCTCTAACACACTTCTTCCGAAAAAGCTGGTCGCTGAAAGCGGAATGCTGAAAGCTATTTGATCGGTCCATTGAATCGGTTCATCGCGGCGTCGGTCCCCTGGGCGATCCAGACGGCGACGGCCTGCGTGGCGACGATCAGCGAGTCCTCGACGACCGGGCGTTCGGCGGGTCGGAATCGGCCGAGGACGAAGTCGGCCGCGTCGATCGGCCCTCGTTCGCCGATGCCGACCCGGAGCCGGGCGTACTCCTCGGTGCCGAGCTGGGCCGAGATGTCCCGGAGCCCTTTCTGGCCGCCGTCGGAGCCCCCTTTGCGGATGCGGAGCTTGCCCAGGGGCAGGTTCAGGTCGTCGCAGATGACCAGGAGGTCGGCCGGGTCGAGCTTGTAGAACCGGAGGGCCGGCACGACGGACCGGCCGCTGAGGTTCATGAAGGTCTCGGGCTTGAGGAGCAGGACGCGGCGGAAGTCGATCTCGACCTCGGCGATCTGCCCCTCGAACTTCCGGGAGAACTTCGCGCCCGGCCCGCCCGAGGCGAGCCGGTCGACGACCTCGAAGCCGATGTTGTGACGGGTCCCGTCGTACTTGCTGCCGGGGTTCCCCAGTCCGACCACCAGTTTGAACATGCCCTAGGCCGCCTCCGAAGCCGGGTCCGGGGCGATCACTCGTCCTTGTCCTTGCGCTCGGGCTTGATGACCTCGGGCTGGGTCCCCTCGGCGGGCTCGGCGGCCGTTTCGAGGGCCTTGGTGGTGACGTGGACGATCAGCGCCTCGGGGTCGCCCTTGACGGTCACGCCGTCGGGGAGCTTCAGCTCCTTGGCGTGGATCGCCTTGCCGATGTGCAGCTCGGAGATGTCGACCTTGATGTTGTCGGGGATGGCGTCGGCCCGGCACGTCACCTCGATGGCGTGGACGAGCTGCTCGAGCACGCCGCCTTCGGCCACGCCGGGGGCGGTCCCGCGGAGCTCGACGGGGACCTCGGTCTCGATCGACTCGCCGGCGGAGACGCGGGCGAAGTCGAGGTGGATGATCTCCTTGCCCAGGTGGTCCCACTGGATGTCGCGGACCAGGACGGTCTCGTTCGCCCCGCCGTCCATCTCCAGCTCGGCCAGGTGGGTCTTCTTCTTGATCATCTCCCAGACCGAGTCCCGGGTCATCGAGATCGGGGTCGGGGTCTGCTTGTGCCCGTAGATGATCGCCGGAATCCGGCCCTGCTTGCGGAGCTTGCGGGAGAACTTGGTGCCCGTCCCCTTGTTCTTCGCGGGGTCGCGCAGCTCGACCCGGATCTTGGCCACTTCCGACATGACGTGCCTTGTCCATTCGCGAGGCCCGGCGCCGGCGCTCCGCCCCTCTAGGTCCGAGGGGCGCCCCGCCTGACCGGGCCGAGGTCGGGCCGGGAGAAGCCTCCCGGCCGCTCGATCGGTCGAAATTGAGGATGACGCGGCTTCTTGAGGCCGCGCATCGGGCGATTATCGTCTCCGATTCTCCGGCCCGCAAGGGGAATGCTCGCGGATTTCGAGGTTTCGAGGTTTGAGTCGAGCGGTCGGGCGTCGGGTGTATCTGCCGATCCTGGTTGTGCCACGGTCTCACCCCCCACCCCAACCCTCCCCCGCAAGGGGGGAGGGAGCCAGACGCAGGCGGTCTGCCGTCTCCTCACTGTCCCCTCCCCCCCTTGCGCGAAAGGTTGGGGGGGCGTCAGTCACCATCAGAATCGCCGGCTACACCCCCTCAGTTCGCGACCCGGAAGACGTCGCGGAGGTCGTCGGACCAGGCGTCGCGGATGCCGTTCTCGTTGAGGATCTCCTCGGCGGCCTCGCGGATCTCCTTGCGGTCGAAGACGAAGACCTCGGAGGTCCGGTCGACGAAGGTGATCGTGGTCCGCTCCCCCTTCGCGTCGCGGAGCAGCTCGCCGAGGTGCCGGAGGTTCCGGACCTTGACGCCGTCGACGGCCTCGACGACGCAGGCGGCGGGGTCGGAGTAGCCCTTCGAGACCCGGTGCGGGAAGAGGGCGACGGCCACGACCATCTGCTCGCCGTCGAACCGGGGGAAGTCGCCCCGGCGGGCGATCATCGGGTTCTGGTTGAAGGTCAGGTAGGGATACCAGCGGGCGGCCGTGCTCTCCTGGCCGAAGTCGTTGAGGTAATCCTCGGTCGAGGCGGCGAACGCCAGCGGGCCCCAGACGAGGTACGACGGCTCGCGGCCCATGAGCTGGGGCATGACCTTCCTGGCCGCCGGGTTGCGAGTGACCCGGAGCATGAGGTCGACCGGCGCCCCGTCGCGGTGGACCTTCACCGGGACGCGGCCGTCCCTGGCGAGCTTCTGGACGAGGTAGCGATAGTCGACCCGCAACTCGCCCTCGACCATGACCTTGCCGGCGAGGTCAATCGGCCGGTCGCCGATCGCGGTAACGACGTCCATCGGCCTCAGGCCCGAGTCGCCGTCGACGCGGGCGGGGCGGCGGCAGAGCATGCCGTTGACGTCCCTGGGGAGCTTCAACGAGGCCCGGAGCGCCTTGTTCTCGGCCGTCTGCATCGTGTCGATGATCTGGGGCTTGCCGTCGTAGGTCCCGTCGGCGACGTCCTTGAGGAAGAGGTCGATCTCCTCGTTGGGGATGATGTAGCCGATGTTGTCCGACTCGTCGAGCCGGTTGAAGACGATGCCGATCATCCGGTCTTCGATCAGCGCGGGGCCGCCGCTGTTGCCCGGGTTGATCGCGGCGTCGACCTGGATTCTCAGGCCCATCGTGCCGTAATAGTATTCCTCGAACTCGATCCGGGAGACGATCCCCCGGGTGATGGCCAGGTTGTCGCCGCCCAGGGGGTAGCCGTAGGCGAGGAGGCTGTCCTTGACCGCCGGCAGGCCGGCGCGGCGAGAGAGGGGGGGATGGGCGTCGAAGAAGGTCGGGTCTTCGAGCTTGAGGACGGCGAGGTCGACGTCGTCGGCCAGGAATTCGACCGTCGCCGACAGCTTCTCGCCCGTGTGGTCGGGCTCGACCAGGATCCGGCTGGCGTACTTGACGAGCTGGGCGTTGGTGAGGATTCGACGCCCCTCGATGACCACGCCCGAGCCGTGGACGTCGCGCTGGGGGTGGTGGGTCCAGGGCCGCTGGAGGTCGGGACGAAGCTGGGTCGCGCTCACGCGGACGACCGAGCGGGAGACGTCGACGGCCTGGGTCTCGGCGGGGGCGGGCCGGCCGATCGCGGCGCAGAGGGCGAGCGAGGCGAGGGCGAGGCGCGAGCGGATGCGCATGGGAGGGGATTCCGGAGAGGGGTCGGCCGCGAGGGTTCGCGTCCCGACGGGTGGCGAGTCGTGGCGGTGCGTCCTCCTTTCCTCCCAGGCTCCCGAAGAAGGTAACGTCTCCGCATGTTGAATGCAATCGTTCGCGGGCCGGCGCGACGTGGCCGGCCGATCCGGGAGGCGTTAGGATGGTCGGTCGAGGAAGTGACAGGATTCTCGCCGGGAGGTCGGATGACGATGAATCGCCCGTGGGCGGGGTACTTGCCCCGATTCTTGCTGGTCCTGGCCGTCTCGGTCGCGGGCTGCGGTCATGACCCCTTCGGGCCGCCGAGCCGGCCGAAACCGCCCGCATCGGCCGCGCCGGCGGAGTCGGCCAAGGCCGTCTTCATGGTCCTTTCGAGCGTGCCCGAGGAGACCGTCGTGCTCTGGTCGATCTGGGCCCAGCGCGAGCTGAACGACAGGCACCTGGTCTTCCGCGTGGTGGGCCCGGGGCCGGACGATCCGGGCGAGAAGCAGACCGGGCTGATCCGGAAGGCGCTGGGGGACGGGGCCTCGGCCTTGATCGTGGTCCCGGGAGACGACCCCGGGCTTCCCCAGGCGCTGGCCGATGCACGGGATGGAGGGGTGCCGGTCGTCCTGCTCGGCCGGTCGATCCCCGCGCCGGCCGGCTCGAAGCCGTTCCCGGTCGCGACCTACGCCCCGTTCGACGAGTCGGCCCCGAGGATCGTGAAGACGGTCCTGGGCGACGCGAAGAAGGCCGGCCTGCCGGCCGACGGCCCGGCGCTGCTGCTGGTCGACAAGGAGACCGACCCGACCTCGGCCGAGCGGGTGGCCGCCCTCAAGGCCGCGGCCGAGGCGGCCGGGATCAAGCGGGTCGAGACGGTCCCGTTCGACGGCTCGAAGGACGGCGCGGCGAGGCGGGCGGTCGTCGAGGCGATCAAATCCCACCCCGACGCCGCCGTGGTCCTCGCCGACGACGCCCCGGCGATGCGGGGGGCTTCCCAGGCCCGGACCGAACTCGCCGGGAAGCCGGCGTTCTTCGTCGCCGGCTACATCGGCCACCGGCCCGAGCCTCAGGGGACGTCGTTCCCTGATGAGTCCTGCTACGTCGACGGGAAGATCGAGCAGCTCGCCAGGCTGGCCGCCCGCCAGGTCATCGCCCGGCTCGACGGCGAGGCCGGCAAGGAACTGTCGAGCCCGAGGGTCGAGTTCGTCCGGGGCTCGGCCGACGTCGCGACCGGGGAAAAGCCCAAGCCCGCCGAGAGGCCCCGGCCGTCGCTCGCCCCGACCCCCTGATCGACAACGGGCCTCTCATACGGGCTCCGGGAAATTGCCGCGCTCGGGTCCGATCTGAGATTTCCGATTTGCGATCTCGGATTCAAGAAACGGCGGCGGGAATTTCCCGGAAGGCGTATCAGTGCCCGGCATAGGCCCCGGCCCTCCGCCGGCCCCGGACGCTCTCGGGGAACATCCCCTCCTGGTCGAGCGTCCCGTCGGGCCCGAGGGGGATCGGACCGAAGTCCGACTCGAAGGCCAGGTGCGGGTGGGCCTTAACCTCCGCCTCCAGCGCAGGGGAGACCCAGAGCGTCGTCAGCTCCAGGGTGTTGGGGATGATGACCATCCGGGCCTCGGCCGGGTCGATCCGCCAGCAGGTTTCCAGGGCGGCCTCGAAGACGTCGCGGTCGGTCGGCAGGGTGATTGGGATTCGGGCGCGTTCGAGGCAGCACGACGTCAGGACGTTGATCCGGAACGGCTCGGGGTCGATCTTCGAGACCAGCTTCTCGGTGGTCAGGTCGGCGAAGCCCACGCCGACGATGTTGCCGTGGGTCTCCTCCGAGGCGTCCAGGACCGCCAGCCGGGTCACGACCGGCCGGGGGAGGTCGGGCATCGTCTCGACCAGCAGCCGGCCGATCACGTTGGGGTCCATCCCGGACCCGGAATAATTCTTCCCGACCTCGCCGACGATCAGGACGTCGATCTGGTCGAACGGCAGCCGGCCCATCAGCCCCCGGGCCTTCTCCAACAGCTTCGGCTCGGCCTCGACGATCGTCTCGGGCTCCAGGGCCACGATCTCGGCGGGCATGTCCTCGACGTTCTCCAGGATGGCCAGGCCGAGGGCG
>JAJYDH010000194.1 GCA_021777685.1 Planctomycetota bacterium
GAGGAAGTCGGCCCAGCGCTTCGCCTGCGTCTGCGAGATCAGCCAGTAGCTCACGTAGAACAGCACGCCCGCCGCCGCCAGCATCACCGACCCTTCGACGACCTCCTTGGTCTTCCCCTGCGCCGAGGCCACCAGCAGGTTCAGCCCGAGGGCCGTCAGCACGCTGGCCGCGACCGCCCCCGCGACGCCCCACTTGATCGCCGACAGGGCCCGGGGCTGCCCGGCCTTGGCGACCAGGGCGACGAGCATGCTCAGGAGCAGGATCACCTCGACCCCCTCCCGGAGGATCGTCACCAGCGAGTTCGCGAAGGCCAGGCCGAACGATCCGGCCGTCGAGGTCCCGGCGCGGCCCAGGGCCGCGACCACCTCGCCCCGGAGTCCGTCCAGTTCCGCCGCCAGCTCTTGCCCCTTCAAACCCGAGTCGATCCGGCCCCGGATCGCGTTGAACCGCGACTCCAGCGGGGCCTTCTCCTGCGGCCGGCGGACGATCAGGAGCCGTTCCAGCGGCTCGAAGTCGTTGAAATAGGCGTCGGTCATCGCCGAGGCCGCGTCCGAAGCCCGGTCCTCGTCGGCGAGCGACCTGATCCCCGCGAACGACTTCCGCAGGGCGTCGAGTTGCCCGGCCTGCTCGGAGGCGTCGGGGACCACGACCACCTCGGCGACGTTGGTCGACTTGCCGACGTCTCGCCGGTCGACGACCTTCAGCTTGTTGAGGTCATCCGAGGCCCTCGACAGCTCGACCAGGAGCTTCCCGGATCGCGTGACCAGCTCGCTCGCGGGAGTCTTCCCGTCGGCGACGGCCTTGATCGCCGATCGGAGCCCGAGGAATTGCCCCTCGATCGCCCCGGCCCGCCGAAAACCGAGATGCCGACGGACGGCGGTTTCCATGTCCGAGGTCTCGAACTCGCCCCAGTAGGCGTCCTCGGCCAGCTTCCGGGCCCTCTTCAGGCCGTCCGGCTTCCGGACGGCCTCGCGGGCCTCGGACAGCAGGACGCCGATCCGGTCCGTCACCTCGGGCCACGACCGGACGGGCCCCGCGACCTCCGCGGTCGCGACGATCGGGAAGCCCTTCAGGGCGATCGTCCCGAGGTCGACCGTCCCATCCCCCCCGACCTCGACCTCACGGCGGAGCGGCTCGCCCATCTCGTGCCAGGCGTTCAGGACGTACCGCCCGGCCGGGACGTCGGCGAAGGCGAAGCCACCGCCCGCCTTGCAGACCTTCGCCCAGGGCGAGACGGTCACGACGACGTAACCCCTCATGTGGCTGTGGATGTCGCAGACCAGGCGGATCAGCCCGGGCTTGCCCGGGACATAATCGGCGGGTACGTTGGGGGCCATGCTCCGGTTGAACGGGAAGCCCGGCGTCAGGATGTGGACGTTGTGCGTCTCGGCGTCCTGATTGGTGAAACGGACCGTCTGCCCGACCCGGATCACCTGGACCCTCGGCTCGAACTGGAGCCCGTGCTGGTTGACCAGGGCGACGCGAGCCGGGGTAATCGAAGCCATCGGCGGGGCCGTGCCGTCGGCCGGCTCCAGCGTCACGACCGCCGGGCTCACCGTGGGGGAGCAGGTGTCGGGCATCTCGATCCGCCCCTTGACCTCAACGCCTCGGGCGTTCGAAGACGCCAGGGCCACCAGGATGACCATCACCAGGGATCGCGTCATGGGGCGTTCCATCGGGGTCGGGGATCTCGGAGGGCGGGCATCAGGCAGGGGGCAAATCGGTGTTGAGATTCAATCTCAACGGTTAAATTGTATCCATGCTACCGATGTCCGTCAATCAACTTCCCCCGGATGTCGATTCCGGCGAACAGGGCGCGATGAAACACGAGGATGTCCCCAGTCTCGACTTCGGCCCGATCCTCGAGACCACGGTCCGATCGGGGGGGCGGTCGATCATCCTCCACCGTCCGGGCGATCCCGACCGCTTGCTCGACGCCCCCGAGGTCCGGGCCCGGAACGCGGCCGAGGATTACATGCCCTACTGGGCGTACCTCTGGCCCGGGTCCTTCCTCCTGGGCAACGCCGTGGCCGCCGGGCCGTGGCCGAAGGGCATGCAGGCCCTGGAGATCGGCTGCGGGCTCGGCCTGCCGGGGCTGGTCGCGCTCGCGCATGGCCTCCGCGTCCACTTCACCGATCACGACCCGACGACGCTCCGGTTCGTCGAGCGGAACGCCCGCGCGAATGGGTTCGTCTCGTCGAGCTTTTCGACCGCCCTGCTCGACTGGACCGACCCGCCGGCCGACCGCTACCCGCTGATCCTTGGTGCCGACGTGACCTACGAGAGGCGGCTGGTCCCGCTGGTCGCCGGGGTGGTCGCCGCGATGCTCGATGACGACGGGGTCGCCCTGATCTCGGACCCGAACCGGGTCGCGAGCGAAGGTTTCGGTGACGCCCTCGCCGCCCTCGGGCTCGCGAGCGAGGCGAATCCGGCCGAGGCCGAGACCGACGAGGGAACGCGGGTCCGAGGCACCATCCGGCGGATCTGGTGGAGCGATTCTCGTCGAACCGGGTGATCAAAATGTTGGGAAAACGTGTTGGAATTGCTCCGACGATTTTCGGACAATCCATTCACCCTTCTCGTGTCATCATTCGGATCGCCCGGTTTCTGGATTACGAGGGACTCTCCATGCGCACTCCCCCCCGGAATCGCCGTCGTCTCCCGCTCCGAGCTTGCCTGCCCCTCGCGACCTTCATCCTCCTGGCCGGGAACTCGCCTGCCCCGGGCGCCTGGGACGTCAAGCCCGACCCGCCGGCCGAGCCGTTCCAGCTCACGGTGAAGCCGGGGATGTCGCTGCCGATGCCGAACCCGCCGGGGATCTGGCCCCTCTACCCGACGACGCCGAGCCCGTTCGTCGTCGTCGGCCAGAATGGGGCGCCGGCCGAAGCCCGCGAGGTCTGGGACCTGCGGACCTTCAAGAAGGCCGGCGAGATCAAGGGTAAGCTCGGATCGACCACGACGAGCCAGGCCCGCCTGAGCCCGGACGGCAAATATCTGGCGGTCGCGACAACCGACACCGACAACGACCGCGCCATCGAGGTCTGGTCGTTCGCCGACGGCAAGCTGGTCCGGCGGATCGAGCCGAAGCCCCGGGCCAAGAAGATCCTCGGGTTCGACTTCGCCGCGAGCGGCCGGCTGGTCCTGGCCCTGGAGACGGACGTCGCGAAGATCCTCCAGACGTATGACTTTAACGCCGGGACGATGATCGGCACCCAGCCCTTGACGGCCAAGTTCCAGGAAGGTTCGTTCGCCCTGAGCCCGGGTCGGAAATACGCGGCGTTCCTGGTCGAGAACGAGCTTCGCGTCCTCGACCTCGACCAGGGGAAACTGGCCGGCTCGATGGTCGTCAAGGGGGCGTGCCAAGGGATGGCCTTCTCGCCCGACGGGACTGAGCTGGCCGCGCTCTTCTTCGAGGCCCCCGGGGCCCGCTTGACGGTCTGGGACGTGACCAAGGCCGAGGTCGCCGCCGATTACCAACTGCCCAGCGGGCCGATGTTCCCGACGCCCGGCTGGGCCGACTCCGGCGGTCGGAGCATCGACTGGCTCCCGGACGGCAGCGCCTGGTTGCTGGCCGGGCATGCCCTGGTGAACCGCAAGGACGGCCGGTGGGTCTGGAGCCTCTTCTCACCTTCCTATAAGGACGCCAAGGGCAACTTCCGCCCGGACGCCCTGATCTCATCGCAGTCGGTCAAGCTCCTCGACAACGACCACGCCCTCGCCGGGCTGAAGCCGAGAGGAGGTCGAATCGGGCTGGAGGTCGTGGCGTTGCCCTGGCCCCAGATCGACGCCAGCCTCAAGGCCATCGAGGCCGGCGCCCCGGCCTTGCTGAATTCGGGAGGCTCGTTGACCCTCCAGTTCCACGTCGGCAACGTCCGGTTCTCCACGGTCCAGGAGGTCGAGGCCGGCCTCGCCGAGGCGATCGGCGAGGGCCTGGCCGCGCAGGGGATCAAGCTCGAAAAAGGCCAGCCGGTCGTCCTCCACGTCACCCACAACGAGGAAGCCGGCCCTCCCTATCGGATCGTGGGGCCGGGCCTCGTCGGGACCAATCAATCCGTCATCTCGACCCGGTTCACCACCGAGCTGGCCCTGACCGTGGCCGGCGGCAAGACGCCGGTATGGACCGACCAGAAGATCGAGACCGGGCTGGGCCGCTTCACGACCGACCGGAAGATCGGCGGCCGGATCGACGAGCCGGGCATGCGGATGGGCGGTTTTGAGGGAGTGAAGGCGTCGGTCAAGAGCCTCGGCCTGCCCTATTTCATCCCCCGGCCCCAGGACAAGAACCTGGCGATGCTGCCCGGCACCTCGGTCCTCGTCGCCGCGCCGGCGTCGGCCCGTGTCAACGGGCCGGCCAGCGCGAAGGTCGTCAAGCCGACGATGCGCGGCCAGTCTTCGGACCCGGCCAGGAAGAAGTGAGGATGCTGGCCCGCGTCCCGGGAACGCTCGTCAGGAGCGTTCCCGGTTCGATCGCAGAGTCCCGATGATGTCAGTCACCCGGCCGATGCCCGCCTCGTCGAGCTTCCTCGTCAGGTCGTCGAGCAGGGTCTCGGCGGCGGTCGGGTCGGCGAAGGTCGCGGTGCCGACCTGGATGGCCGAGGCGCCCGCGACGAGGAATTCGAGCGCGTCGTCGGCCTCGCCGATCCCGCCGATCCCGATGATGGGCAGGTTGGGCAAGGCCCGGGCGACCTCCCAGACCATCCGGAGGGCGAGGGGTTTGATGGCCGGCCCGCTCAGGCCCCCGACGTCGTTGGCCAGGATCGGACGGCGGCTCCGCCAGTTGACCGCCATCCCCCGGAACGTGTTGACCAGGCTCACCGCGTCGGCCCCGCCATCGGCGGAGGCGCGGGCGATGGCGACGATGTCGGTCACGTTCGGCGTCAGCTTGGCGATGATCGGCAGCGGGCAGGATTCCCGGACCCGCCCGACCAGCCGCTCGACCGCGAAGGGGTCGATCCCCAGGTCGAGGCCGTGGCTGACGTTCGGGCAGGAGATGTTCAGCTCCACGGCCGCGACGCCCGGCTCCTCGCCGATCATCGCGGCCATCTCGACGAACTGGTCCTCGTCCTCCCCGGCGATGTTGGCGATCACGGCCGTCCCGACCGTCCGTAGGTAGGGCAGGTGGTGCGTCCGGAAATGGTCGATGCCGTCGTTGTCGAGCCCGATCGCGTTCAGCAGGCCCGAGGGGGTCTCGACGGTCCGGGGCGTCGGGTTGCCGGCCCTGGGGCGGAGCGTCACCGTCTTCGGGATCACCCCGCCGAGCCGATTTAGCCGGATGAAGCCGGCCATCTCCCGGACGTAGCCGAACGTCCCCGAGGCCACCAGGACCGGATTCGAGAGGGCCAGACGCCCCAGCTTCACGTTCAGGTCGACCACGCCACCTCCATCGTCGGGATTTTCGCTCCACTCTGATGTACCGCCGCCCGGAGCGACTTCGCAATCCCAGTTCGGCGCGTCCCTCGCCCCAGAAGATCGTTGCAAGCGGATCGCGGGTCTGGAAACATCGGTGGAACCAACCGCGTCGTCGTGCGATCCCCTGGCCGTCCAACCCTCACGGTCCACCCATCATGAACCGACAAGGCTCCTCCTCGATCCCCTGCATCGCGGCGCTGATGGTGATCCTCCTCCCGGGGAATGGTCTGGCGCAGCGGGATCGACCCGGGGCGGGCCCGGCCTATGTGCTCGTCCCGGTCTCCGCGAAGAAGATCAAGGCCGAGATGAGCTACGAGTACAAGGCGCCCCGGGTTCAGGCGGACGAGTGGACCGTCTACGTCGCCCAACTGCCCGAGCTGCCCGGCCAGGTCGACGTCCGGACGACCCTCTTTCCCCAGGGGACCCCGGCCCGCGACCTGAGCGACGAGGGGCGGCCGATGCTTTTCGTCCGGGTTCCTTCCCAGGGGGAAATCTGGAGCAAGAACATCGCCGTCCGCGTCAAGTACGAGGCGACCCTGATCGGGCGCAAGCTCGAGCCTCGCGAGCCGGGGTCGCCCGCGGGGCCGCCGGTCCCTCCTCTCGAATCGATCACCCGCCGGCTCGAACTCTCGGGCGGCCACCAGTTCGACTATCAGGCCGAACCGTTCCGGGCCTGGCTCAAGGAGAACGACCTCCGCCGGCAGCCGAGAGAGAGCGAGGTCGACTTCGCCCGCAAGGTCTACCTGGCCGTCCGGAAGAAGCTGAAGCACTTCGAGGGCGCGAATGCGGAGCACCTGGCATCGCGCGTCTGCGTGGCGGGCCGGTCCGATTTCGCGGGCCTGACGGCGGCCTACGTCGCGGCCCTCCGCGCCAACGGGATCCCGACGAGGATCCTCGCCGGTCGCGTGGTGATCCGCGAGGGCAAGCCGATCAAGGAGAGTTGGCTTCACGCCAAGGTCGAATTTTACGCCCAGGGGATCGGCTGGGTCCCGGTCGACATGGCGGGGGCCCTCCGTTCCGGCAAGCCCGTCGACGGCCTGGAATTCTTCGGGGTCGACTCCGCCGAATTCCTCACGACGCACACCGACACCGATATCATCATCAACACTTACTTCGGCCGCAAGACGATCGAATGGCTCCCCGACGCGACCCCCTGGGTGATCGGCTCGGGCACGCTCGACAACTCTCAGATCAAGTGCGGCCTGATCACCGAGGTTGAGCCGCTCGACCTCGCCGAATTCCTCGCGAGCCGGGCCCCCCGCCCGGCTCCGAAGAAGCAGGCCGCGAGGAAGGCCCGGTAAACAGCGGTCAGCGGTCAGCCAGATGAGAGATTGCCAAGGCGAGCCGAGATTCACGAAAGTGTTGCTTATTGCTGAACATCGACTGCTGAAAGCTGACGCCCGTTCCATTTCTCCAGACCTTCTTGTCTCGTCCTCCCGATTCCGCTTTAATCATTGAGGCCCTCCGGCCACAATTCAATGAGGGCCTCCAACTGGACAGAAAAGCAAATATCGCGAATATCAAATTTTTTTCCTTGACATAAGGTTTTTTTATTTCGCCTATACTCTGCCCCAAGTAACGATCCCTTCACCGAGTTGCATCTTTATCATCCCGGAGAATCGTCGATGATTGTTTGCTGAGACATCCTGCGCACCATCGTTGCGACCTTGATCGTCCTGTGCTTTTGGGGGATCGGGGCGTCAGATGCTGATGGTGTCACCATCGCCGTCGACCCGAACCAACCAAACGCGGAACTGCTCGGATATCCGACGAGCTATACCGCCACGCCAGCCAACAACCTGTATCCGTACACGGTCGCGTGGTCGGTCCGAATGAATGACCCGAAATTCGGGGTTTCAGGTTACTTGGTCTCGCCTAATACAACCTTGAATTTACCAAATTTGTATTATTAGATACCAATAACGCATCAATTGCAGTGCGTCATCACCTATCAAGCGGGGCCCGGGCTACCGAATCCACCAGCCGCCGAGACAGCTACTCGAACCATCACGATCGCACCGCCCGATTTGGTCGATCCGACCAACATATCCGTGCCGACCCCCTATGAGCCCGGCAATCTCGCGACCTCAGACGGTGGTATCCAGGGCAAGCAAGGGTATTACGTCAAATTTCCATTGAAGGTCAATGGGAAGAAGATCGGCCCTTACTTCCAGTTCACGGCGCAGGAGATCACCACTAACTTCATAGACATCAATGGCGATCCCCAAGGTCCGTTCGGTCCAGACCCCTTTCCGCCCACAAATAATAATGTGTTATTTCAAATTCAACAAGAT
The DNA here is from genome assembly GCA_021777685.1 of Planctomycetota bacterium. Lineage (GTDB taxonomy): Bacteria > Planctomycetota > Planctomycetia > Isosphaerales > Isosphaeraceae > Tundrisphaera. The sequence continues at coordinate 7,705 of JAJYDH010000194.1, forward strand.
GGTAATGAGAACTACTGGATCGCGGATTGGAAGCAAGTCGCCTTGGGGGCCGGCCCCGCCCCCGGGCAGACTGAACTCATACACTCAGGAAATTGTCATCACTTTCAGTGACGGCAATAACAAACTACAAACCGTATCGCTCGGCAAGATCAACTATACAACCGTCGGGCTGGATGAAAACACTTGGGAGTTGAATTTCAACGACTGACGGGGATCGTCGCCTCTTTCTGGACTTCCCTTCACCCCCTTGAAGGGATATCACTATTCGTCGGAACGGGACACGCATCTCAATCACCAATTTCCATTCGGGAGGTCCGCGCATGAAGTTCGTCGACTTCGCCGCCATCGGACTTATCGCGTGCTTCGGCAGGGATTCGATGGGACAGAACTTTGGGAGAAGAGATCCCACTTTCAGGCTCGGAGGAGGTCCGAGCGCTAGCACGTTGGCCGGCAATTGGGGTTTCAACCCCTGGACCCCGCGGCCAACGATCGGGCAGATTCCAAACACGAGCCTGCCGCCTGGCGCGGGGATCCCGGTGGTGATCCCGACGCAGCCGATCGCTGAAGTGCCCCCGGACACGGCATTGGTCGTGGATGTGGACCCCCGCATCCCCGGCGATCGAGCGAAATTACACTCGAAGGCTTCGATGATTCTGGGAAATGCCAAGCTCCAACCGCCCCAGGAGAGGATCGCTTATTTTCGATCCATCTCTTACGACCCGGCGAATTTCAAAGGTTGGCACGCCTACGTCGAGAGGATCGATCTCGTGGGCGGCGGCATGATTGCGTCGCTGAGGGTCACGGCCAAGTCGAAGCAGTCTATTGATACTGCGTGTTATTATGAAAAATACTTTATTAATAACCAGGGCATTTCATTCCTCTTCGGCCAGGAACCGATTGGACAGATTCGCCTGATGTTCCATTAAGGAAATTTAACAGAGGAGCCGAGGTCAGACCTATTGGGTTCAGGGCTTCGGCGGGTTGCGGACCAAGTGCGACATGTCCGTGGAAATCGAGCCGCTCGACCTCGCCGAATTCCTCGCGACCCGGGCCACACGCCCGGCGTCGAAGAAGCAGGCCGCGAAGAAAGCGAGCTAGGACGCGGGGTGGTCCGCCGACCCGGGCGAGGCCGATCAATCCTCGACTCCCCAGGTCCGGACGACCGGCGGGACGGGCACCCGGGTCAGGTGGCCTTCGATCTCCTCGGCCTTGAGGTACAGGCGATGGGTCGGGACCGGGCTGGCGGCGATTTTTCGCCTCTCGTCCATCCAGCGGAGCAGCTCGACGCCCGCCTCGGGCTCGACGTCGTTGATCGGGGACTCGATCGCCGAGGCTCCGCGGAAGGTCGCGTGCGGGACCGGGACGAGCTGGCCGAGGCTCTCCCCCGCTGCGAACGACAACTCGCCGGCCCCGATCAGCTTCCAGTTCAGCGTAAACGTGTAGTTGAGCCACCAGGTCTCGATCACCCCCTCCAGCGGCGAGCCGTTCGCCTTCCAGCGATTGCTCGGCCCCTTGGCGTAGAGGTCCCAGCCGGGCGAGGTCCGGAACAGCCAGGGGGGCGAGAACGTGACGATCCCCCGGCCGAACTGGCTCTTGATCGAGGACGCCCATTTCGGGTCGACCTTGACCCGCAGCCCCGAAGGGGCCGCCGAGCCGTCCCACTCGACCCGGACGTCGGTCGGGCAGAGGACCTGCCAGCCCCACTGGTTGGCCACGACCATCGGCAGGCACTGGTAGGCGGTCGGGTGCTCCCCCATCCAGCCTCGACGGACCGGCGACGGGCGCAAGGCCCAGCCCTCGCCCCAGCCGTGATCGAGCAGCCGGAGCGCCTTGAGTTCGAACGGGGCGGCGTCCGACGGCCCCGAGTCGGCCAGTCGACGTTCCAGGTCGGCGACCCGCTCCTCGAGCTCCCGGCATCGCGGGCATGTCTCGCTCATCTCGACTCCCGATCCTGTCGTCGCGACGATTCGAAAGCCGACGGGCCGGGGCACCCCGCCCCGGCCCTTCAGGTCGGATGATCCTGGCGACTCAATCTTCCTCGACGCCTCCTCGCGACCGGGCCCAGCGGTTGACGAGGTCCTGCTGGACGTTGGGCGGGACCGGCTCGTAGGAGCGGAATTCCATCGTGTACGAGCCCCGGCCGGCGGTCATGCTCTTGAGGTCGGTCGCGTAGCGGAGCGCCTCGGCGAGCGGCACGGTGGCCTTGATGGCCTGCTGTCCTCCCGCGTGGGTCTCCATTCCGGTGATGTGCCCTCGGCGGGTCGAGAGGTCGGCGGAGATGTCGCCGAACTTCTCCAGTGGGGCGACGATCTCGAGGTCGACGATCGGTTCCAACAGGGCCGGCCGGGCCGCCAGGAACGCCTTGCGGAAGGCCGAGGCGCCCGCCGTCTTGAACGCCTGCTCCGAGCTGTCGACCGCGTGGTGCGAGCCGAAGAAGACCTCGACCTCGACGTCCACGACCGCGTTGCCCGAGACGACGCCCTTCTCCAACTGCTCGCGGATGCCCTTCTCGATCGCCGGGATGAACTGGTTGGGGATGACCCCGCCCTTGACCGCGTCGACGAACGAGAACCCCTCGCCGCGATTCCGGGGCCTGATCCGGAGCTGGACGTCGGCGAACTGGCCGCGTCCGCCGGTCTGCTTCTTGTGCCGGTGGTGCGCCTCGGCGTCTCCCGTGATGGTCTCCAGGTAGGGGACGTGCGGGACGTGGGTGTTGATGTCGAGCTTGTAGCGGCTCTTGAGACGGTTCTGGATCACATCCAGGTGCAGCTCGCTCATCCCGGAGATCACGAGTTCGTGGGTCTGCGAG
>JAJYDH010000195.1 GCA_021777685.1 Planctomycetota bacterium
GCGGAGGGCCCGTGTGGATCGGCGGAGGACTCTCGGACGAGGCGAACGAGCCCCGAGGAGGGGGGACGTTGGGGTCCGAGAGGTCGCCCGCCGAGGGCGATCCCTCGGCGCCAGGGACCCCGTCGGAGAGGGCCAGCGAGACGACCTTGACGTTGCCGGCCTTGTCGGTCGCCGACATCCGGACCTTCAGCGCCTCGGCGGTCCCGGCGTCCCAGGTCTCCATGCCGATCCGGGCGGGCTTGCGGAGCGTGACCTGCGACCAGTTCCGGGCCCCCGCGGCCTGATACTCCAGGAGCAGCGAGCCGAGGTCCAGGTGATCCTCGATCACCTCCCAGCGGACCGAGGCGACGCTCCCTCGACGGGGCAGGGCCTCCAGGTTGAGCACCGGCAGGACGGTGTCGACGATCACCTTCATGTTGGGCTCGACGTCCACGTCGTCGGCCGGGAAGAGCCGGTTCTTGGTGTCGAGCGTCCGGACCGCGAACCAGTATTCGCCGTCCCGAGGGGCCCGGAACGTGAAGGCCGGGCGGTCGGGCGTGGTCGTGTCGATTTTCTCCCAGCGGCCCCCGCCGTCGCTGGAGACCCAGAGCTGGACCTGCTTGTACCGGGGCCGGTCGGCCGGGTCGATGTTGAAGGGAATCCGGAAGGCCCGCTGCTTGTGGTAGATCGTCGGGGCCTTAACGGGAGCCGGCGGGACCGCGAGCGCGAGGGAGCCCAGGGCCAGGGTCAGGCCCAGCCCGAAGCTCACCAGTCGCATCCGCCGCCGCTGACTCATCACGTCTCGCCACCTCCGATCCCGATCGGTCAACCCTCGGCCCGGCCGCCGCTCACCCCGCCCGGATCGGCCGGAGTAGTTCGGCCAAATGTCGAGCCTGCCAGGACTTAACCACGGGAGCCGCCCCCTCGATCGGGCCGAGCCGGATCATCCCTCGACCGGGTGCTCGGCGCATCACGGTCCTCTTTCGAGGGTTATCGACCCACGTTCGCTTGCGGCTTGAACCGTTTCGCGCGGAGATCCGGTTTGTAGCGGACGTGTCGACCGGCGGCGCCGTTCAACGTTGCCGGTTCAGCCGCCCCGTGCGTCGCGGGATTTCCGGACGAGGGCCGAATACTGACCGGCCAGGTCCCGGAGCCGGCCGAAGTCGCCCGAGGCGACGGCCCGGGGCTCGACGAGCGACCCGCCGATGCCGAGGCAGCAGGCCCCCGCCCTGAGGAAGTCCTCGGCGGTCGCCAGGTTCACGCCGCCGGTCGGCATCATCCGGACCTGGGGCAGGGGGCCCCGGAGCGCCTTGATATAGGAAGGGCCGCCGATGTCGGACGGGAAGATCTTCACGACGTCGGCCCCGGCCTCCCACGCCGAGACGACCTCGGTCGGGGTGAAGGCGCCGGGCATGACGACCTTGTCGTACCTCCGACAGAGCCGGATCACGTCCAGGTTGAGGGCCGGACCGACGATGTATTCGGCCCCGGCCAGGAGCGCCGCGCGGGCGGTCTCGGGATCGAGCACCGACCCGGCGCCGAGCACGATCGAGTCGCCCATCTCCATGCGGACCCGGCGGATGACCTCGATCGCGTCGGGGACGGTGAACGTGATCTCGGCGGCCGTGACACCCCCCTCGGCCAGGGCCCGGACCACCTGGACGAGCTGGTCGGGCGACTCCGACCGGATCACCGCGACGATCCCGCCCTCCAGGATGCGGTCGAGGGTGGACGTCCGGCTCATCGCGTTCAACTCCGGGAGAAGGATGGATCGGCGGCGGTCGATCGGAAAACTCTAGCTGGCGGACTGGGCGCCCGTCAAGCGCGGGTCGGCCTGGCCGTCGGCCCCGGGCGGGGGCTCGGGGACCAGGGCCAGCAGGTTCGCCTCGATGGTGGTCGTGATGTCGTTGAGCGGCAGGTGGTTGATTGTCCGGGTCGAGAACGGGTGCTGGAGGTCGTCGGCGATGTAGTCGAGGGCCAGGATCGGATAGGCCACCAGCATCGTCACGAACGGCGTCAGCCACTCGACCCTCCTCAACAGCGCGGAGGGCAGGGTCAGCAGGAACAGGACGATGAACCGCCGGATCAGGACGACATACGCCGTGGCCAGCGGGGTCTTGAGGATCCGCTCGCAGCCGCCGATATAGTCGATCAGCAGGGACCGTTGCTCCTCGGCTCGCAGGTACGCGAAGGGGTCGAAGACGCCCCGATCTCGGGCCTCGCGGAGCAGCTCGGCGATCCTGAGCGAGACGGCCGTCGGCATGTGTTCGGCCCTGGAGATCGTCGCGGTGTCCTCCGGTCCGATCAGGTCCACCAGCTCGATCAGGTTCCGCTGGCTCCGGAGCCTCCGCCGGCAGACGTGCCCGAACGCGGCGATCCAGCCCAGGATCTCGCGTCGCCAGCCGGGGTCGGGCGGGCCGTTGGCGAGGACGAGGATTCCCAGATTCCGCGACTCGTTGGTGATCGAGCCCCAGAGCTTCCGCCCCTCCCACCAGCGTTCGAGGCCCGAGTTCGTCCGGAGGACCAGGAGCGACCCGAGGATTGCCCCGGCGAATTCGTAAGGGGCGACTTGCAGGCCAAGGCTGATGTCGGCCGGGGTCATGTAGTCGATCAGCCAGATGACGAACGCATAGAGGCCGAACGCCAGGACCGGCCGCGTCACGCGATGCTGGCCCGAGCCGTCCGAGTCGAAGACGTGCGACCAGAAGTCGCGACCCGCGGCCATCTTCACGCGACGGAGGATCTTCATCCGGGGTCGGTCCTGCATTCGCCAAGGTCAGGTCGGGCCATCCGGAAGGACTCGACAACTCCGGGCCTTGATGATCATGCGGACTTCCACGCCCGCGATCAAGCCCAGCGAATCGACCGCGCCCGGGACCACCCCGACCACCCAGGTCACGCCCCCGGTCCGGACCACGACCTCGGCCTCGGGGCCGTGGGGGGCGACCCGGTCGACGGTCCCCTCGATCAGGTTCCGGGCGCTGATGACGCCGATCGGCCCCCTCGAAAGCACGATCTCGTCCGCCCCGACCGCCAGGGTCACGAGCGAGCCCGGCGGACGATCGAGCGCCGGCACGACCAACGAGGGGCCGTCGACGATCCCGAGCGTCGTCGAGTGGCCCGACGGGTCCTGCCCCTCGACGGTCGCCCGGAAGACGTTGCGGATCGAGTTCCAGCCGGTCGACTCCGCCGACGTTCGCGAGGCCAGCACGTCGAGCGGCGGCCCTTCAGCGACGATCTGCCCGCCCGAGAGCAGGAACATCCGGCTCCCGAGCGCGACCGCCTCGGCCGGCGAGTGGGTGACATAGAGGATGGGGATCGACTCGGCCCGCTGCACCGCCTTGATCCGGTCGATGAGCGCCTGGCGGGCGTCGAGGTCCAGCGCCGAGACCGGCTCGTCGCAGAGCAAGAGCCGAGGTCGAGGCGCCAGGGCCCTCGCCAGGCCGACTCGCTGTCGCTCGCCCCCGGAGAGAGTCGCGACCCGACGGCCGAGCAGGTGGCCGATCTCGCAGAGGCCCGCGATCGTCGCCAGCCGATCGTCGGCCGCCCGCCTCCCCCAGGATTTCAGCCCGTACCGGACGTTTCGCCCGACGTCCAGGTGCGGGAAGAGGAGGTCATCCTGGAAGATGAGCCCGATCCGCCGATCCCGGAGCTGGACCCGGACCCCTGCCGCCGAGTCGAAGAGGACCGACCCATTCAGGCCGACGAACCCGCGATCGGGCCGGGACAGGCCGGCGATCAGGCGGAGGACCGTCGACTTCCCCGCGCCCGAGGGGCCGAACAGGATGCCGGGCTCGGACCCCAGCCGGAATGAGACGTCGAGGGTCAGACCGGGATGGACCCGATGCCCGAGCCGGACTTCCAGCCCTCCCGATGTCCCGCTCAACGCCCCGGCCCTCGCCCGGGCATCGTCCGCTGGGCGACGAGCACCGCGCCGATCGACGCGAGCGCGACCAGGAGCGAGAGCCCGGCGGCCCTCCCCGGATCGTCGGCGTTCACGGCGTCGAAGATCGCCATCGAGGCGGTCTGGGTCAGGCCGGGGATGTCGCCCGCGACCATCATCGTCGCACCGAAATCCCCCATCGCGCGGGCGAAGGCCAGCACCCCGCCCGCGACCAGCCCTCGCCAGGCGAGCGGGACGGTGATCGAGAGGAAGACCGAGGTCTCGCCCCGCCCGAGCAGCCTCGCGGCGTCTTCCAGGGCCGGGTCGACCCCCTCGAAGGCCCCCCGGGCCGGGACCAGGAACATCGGGAACGCCGCGACCGTCGAGGCGATCACCGCCCCCGACCAGTGGAAGACGACCGACGCCCCGAAGGCCGATTCGAGCCAGCCGCCGAGCCACCCTCGCCGTCCCAGGATCAGCAAGAGGCCATAGCCAAGGACCGTCGGCGGCATCACCAGCGGGAGCACCAGGACCCCCGCGACCAGCCCCTTGCCCGGGAACCGGAGCCGGGCCAGGAGCAACGCGACCGGCACCCCCAGGGTCACGATCAGCAGCGTCGCCAGGCCGGCGACGCGGAGCGAGAGCCAGAACGGGCCAAGGTCGCCGATCATCGTCACTTCGGGCCCTTCGGGTCGGGAGCCGGGACGACCTTCCGGAAACCCAGGTCGCGCAAGATCCCCTGGCCGACCTCGGAGAGCACCAGGTCGACGAACGCCCGGGCGTCGTCGGGATGATCCGACCGGGCGACGATCCCGAGGTACTGGTCGATCGGGTCGCAGGCGTCGGGCGGCAGGTCGACCACGACGGCCTCGCGGACCTCGGCGATCGACCGGCCGACGAACCCGACCTCGGCGTTGCCCGACTGGACGAACTGCAACGCCTGGCGGACCGACTCCGCCGGCACGACCTTCGCCTTGAGCGAGTCCCAGAGCCCGGCCCTCTCCAGGGCCTGTCTCGCGGCCATCCCGTAAGGGGCCGTCTCGGGGTTGGCGATCGCGATCTTGTGGACCTCGGGCCTCGACAGGTCGGCCATCGACCGGATCTTCACGCCCCAGAGCTTGTTCACGGCCAGGACCAGCGACCCCCGCGCATAAGGGCGGACGGAGTCCGGCCGGATGCTCCCGTCGGCGGCCAGCCGCTCGACGAACGCCCGGTTGGCCGAGAGGAAGACGTCGAACGGGGCGCCCTGCCTGATCTGCTCCGAGAGCTGGCCGGAGGCCCCGAAGGTGGGGACGACCTCGACCGCCGAGTGCTGGCGGAACGCCGAGATCAGAATCGGCATCGCGGCCTGGAGATCGCTCGCGACGGCCACGCGGAGCCTCGGGGGCTCGGGGGCAGTCGGCCCGCATCCGGCCGACAGGACCACCAGGCACGCGATCGCCCATCGCCAACGGTCGCCGACCACGATAGCCGCCTCCAGCTCGGGGATCGGGAAGAAGTCGAGCCCGACGCCGCTCGATTATAACGACGGATCGCCCGGAGTGCTCGCGCCGGCGGAGATCCGCCGAGAGGCCATCGGGCGTGAAGGATGCGAATGCGTATCAAATGGCGGTCTTGCCACTGAGATTGTCCGAAAAGCCGCGATCGGGTAAGAAGGATGGGCGAAAATCGGCCAGAAAAATCGGAAGGGCGGGGTAGGGATGAAGATCGACCAGTTCCTGAAGCACCACGGCATCGCCGGCAACCCGTTCAGCGAGGAGGACGCCCAGACCGACACGGTCTTCAAGCGGAGCTGCCTCGCGACGATCCACCACCCCGCCTGGGACAAGTTCTTCGGGAGCCCCGCCGACCCCTCCACCGCGCTGGTCTTCGGCGAGAAGGGCAGCGGCAAGACCGCGCTGCGGCTCCAGGTGACGTCCGAGCTGGAGAAGTACAACGCCGAGCACCCCGACGCCCGGGTCTTCGTCATCTCCTACGACGACTTCAACCCGTTCCTCGACCACTTCCGCGACTCCGTCCGGGCCAGGGACGCCGGCGAGGCCCTCGAACGCTGGCGGCTCCAGGACCACATGGACGCCATCCTGGCGCTCGGCGTGACCCAACTCGTCGACGCCCTGACCGCCGACAAGGTCGACCTGACCGCCCTGACCCTCGACCAGCGCCGCGACCTCCTCCTGCTGGCCGCCCTCTACGACCAGTCGACCCGCGAGCCGATCGACAAGCGCTGGAGCCGGCTTCGGCGTCGATCCGGATTCCGCCCGCTCTGGAGCCGCCAGGATCTCCAGATCGGCTTCGGGACGACCCTGATCGTCCTGATCCTGATCGCGGTCTTCCCCAGCTTCCGGTCGATGTCGATCCTGCCCTGGCTGGTCGTGCCGATCCTCCTCGGCTGGATCTACTGGGGCTGGCGGCTGGCCAGGGCCGAGTGGAACGCCAAGTCGATCCGCAAGGCCGTCCGGGTCCTCAGCCGCGACCCCGCCGCGCTCCGCTGGGAACTACTCTGGTTCCAGCCCGGCGAGATCGCCGGCCAACCCCTGCCGTCCACCGTCAAGGGAGGCGGCGAGGAGCGATACGAACTGCTCCGGAAGTTCCAGGCGGTCCTGAACACCCTGGGCTACTCCGGGATCGTCGTCCTGGTCGACCGGGTCGACGAGCCCCAGCTCATCGAGGGCGACCCCCGCAAGATGCGGGCCCTGATGTGGCCCTTGCTCGACCACAAGTTCCTCCGCCATCCCGGGATCGGCTTCAAGCTCCTGCTCCCGATCGAGCTGGCCTATTACCTGGAGAAGGAAGACAAGGACTTCTACGACCGCGCCCGGCCCGACAAGCTGAACCTCATCAAACCCCTCCGATGGACCGGCCCGTCGCTCTACGACCTGGCCGGCGACCGCCTCAAGGCCGTCTCCGGCCCCTCCGCCAACGGCGACGGCGACGGCACCGCCGAGGGGGGGCCGAGGCTCCGCCAGCTCGTCGACGAGGCGGTCTCGGACGACTCGCTCAAGGACGCGCTCGGGAACCTCCGGACCCCTCGCCAGCTCTTCAAGTTCCTCCACCGGCTCCTGGAAGAGCACTGCCACCGGCACACCGAGGACGCCCCTCGCTGGACGATCGACGCGGACACCTTCCGGACCACCTACGCCGCCCACATCCGCGACCTCGACTCCTTCGATCGCGGCTACGGCCACGGCTGACGGCCGGAGTTGCGACCATGCCGCCTCGACGTTACCTCAAATTCTTCAAGCCTTTGGACGTACTCACTCAGTTCACCGACGAGGAAGGTCGGGCGACCCTGAAGGATTTCGTCCCCGTCCCCGGAGTCTACCCGGTCGGCCGGCTCGACCGCGACAGCGAGGGGCTGCTCCTCCTGACCGACGACGGCCCCCTCGCCCATCGCCTGAGCGATCCTCGATACGAACATCCGAAGTCGTACCTGGCTCAAGTAGAACGGGTGCCAGAACTTGCGGCCATGGAAGCCCTCCGGAGGGGCATCGTCCTCTCCGACGGCCCGACCCGCCCGGTCGAGGTCACGCTCCTCGACGAGGAACCCGACCTCCCCGACCGCCCGGTCCCGATCCGGTTCCGCAAGAATGTCCCGACCGCCTGGCTCCGGCTGGTCCTCCGCGAAGGCAGGAACCGGCAGGTCCGCCGGATGACCGCCGCCGTCGGCCACCCCACGCTACGCCTCGTCAGGGTCGCGATCGGCCCCGTCCTGCTCGACGGCCTGAATCCCGGCGAGTGGCGCGAGCTGACGCCCGAGGAACGGCGATCCCTCGGGTTGAGGGGCGGTCGGACCGATCGCCCCTGACGTCCCCTGGCTTCGCTCTCCTCCGAGGAAAAACGAAGCCATTCGCATTAAGTCCATGCGATGCAATCGCTTCGGAGCGGATTTGGGTCCGATGCCGGTCTCTTCAACTCGAAGCCAACCTTCCCTCGATGAATTCGCCGAGCTTTCCTCGCGCAAAAAGACAAAGCCAATGACGCGAGTCGCGGACATCCTCACTTCTCGTCGGACCATCAGATAATATCGCCTGAGTCCTTCGAGTTTTATTCGGGTTTCCACCCCGTCCAGGACTGTTTCATTCTCACTTTGCCTCGGGAAAGGGGACTGGCTCCGGAGCGCAGCGGAGGTGCCCGTCCCCTTTCCCGAGGCAAAGTGGGCGATTCAAGGGGGACGGGCACCGGCCGAGTACAGCCGGAGCCAGTCCCCTTGACCCTCCCAAAGTGAGAATGAAACAACCCTGCCACCCCGTCGGACCAAAATCCGGCCGGTCGATCTCGACCCGGGATCGCTCACGAGTGGTCACTGGATTGGACTTGGGATAAACTGGAGTACAGGTTGGTCTCGGACGTCCCGACCTCCCGGACAGGACGCCTCTGAACCGCTACGAGGGCAGACCCGATGGTGACCCGCCCGCGAACCCGGTCGAGCATGACGCTGGAGGAGTTCCTCCGCTGGCCACGGATCGACGAGAAGCCATGCCTTGAGTTCCACGATGGCCGGGTTGAGGTGAAGGTGTCGCCCCAGCGGGAGCATTCGCTCGTCGAGATGAGATTAACCGAGGCACTGAACCGATTCTCCGAACCGTCGGTGCTGGGAGCCGCCTTTCCCGAGTTGCGTTGCACATTCGGCGGTCGGTCGATCGTTCCCGATATCGTCTTCCAGCTCGACGCGAACATCCCCTGCGAGGATCGAGGCGAGGTCCTCAACGAGTCATTGCTCCCCCCGGACATCCATATTGAGATCCGGTCGCCGGGTCAGTCGGCCAGGAAGCCGAAAGAGAAGCTGAAGCATTCGATCGCCAATGGCTGCCTTCTGGGCTGGTACATCGACCCCGAACGCCAGACGATCGACGTCCATCGCCCGGTCATGGCCCCGGAACGGCTCTCCGCCGACGGTTTCCTGGACGGGGCACCCGTCCTGCCGGGGTTCCGGCTGACGGTCGAGGAAGTCTTCGGCTGGCTGGTCTACCGGCCGAAGCGGCGGGACGATGAGGGGGCGGACCCCCGATGAGCGGCACCCTTGCGTCGACGGCCGATGCCCAGCTCTCGCTCCGCCTGACCTTCGAGGGGGGGACGATCCTCATCGATGGCCTCGCCGAGGGCGACACGCGCGGACTGCCCGGGGTCCGGTTCGACCCCCGGTCGGGGATGCACCGGGCCGAGGCGATCGGCTATCGCGAGATCGTCGAACGCCTCCGCGAGGCGAAAATCCCCTATCAGGACGACGCCCGGGCCTACGACAAGGCCGTCTGGCCGCTCCGGGTCGAGAAGCCGGCGTTCCCCCATCAGACCGAGGGGGTCGAGGCGTGGGCCCAGGCCGGGATGCGCGGGGTGGTCGTCCTGCCGACCGGCACCGGCAAGACCCACCTGGCGAACCTCGCCATCAACCGGGCGAAGCGGCCCAGCCTGGTCGTCACGCCGACCATCGACCTGCTCAACCAGTGGTTCGACGAGCTGACGCTGGCGTTCGGCGTCGAGGTCGGGCTGCTCGGCGGCGGCTATTACGACATCAAGCCTTTGACAGTCACGACTTACGACTCGGCCTATCAGAACGTCGAGCGGCTGGGGAACCGGTTCGGCCTGCTGGTCTTCGACGAGTGCCACCACCTGCCCAGCCCGACCGTCAGCGCCGCGGCGTTGGGGGCGATCGCGCCCTTCCGGCTCGGGCTGACCGCCACGCCCGAGCGGGCCGACAACGCCCACGAGCGGCTCGACCACCTCATCGGCCCGATCGTCTATCGCCGGGAGATCACCCAGCTCAAGGGGCAATTCCTGGCCGAGTACCGGGTCGAGTCGCTGTTCGTCAACCTCACCGACGAGGAGCGTTACCGCTACGAGTCGATGCGGGAGACCTACCGCGCGTTCCTGTCGAGCACGGGCATCGACATGAGGCGCCCGGGCGCCTGGGGCCAGTTCCTGTTCCAGGCCCACCGATCGGCCGAGGGGCGGCAAGCCTACCTGGCCTATCGAGAGCAGAGGGCCCTCGCCCTGGCCGCTCCCGCCAAGCTCAGCCTGCTGGCCCGGCTCCTCGAACGGCACAACGGCGACCGCGTCCTGATCTTCACCCACGACAACGCCACGGTCTACACGATCGCCCGCCAGTTCCTCGTCCCGGTCATCACCCACCAGACCAAGACCAAGGAGCGTCGGGACGTGCTCCTGAAGTTCAACTCGGGCGAATATCCGATCGTGGCAACGTCCAGGGTGCTCAACGAGGGCGTCAACGTCCCCGAGGCGAACGTCGCGATCATCCTATCCGGCTCCGGGTCCGTCCGAGAGCACGTCCAGCGCCTCGGCCGGATCTTGCGGAAGTCGGGCGACAAGGAGGCGACCTTGTATGAAGTCGTGACCCGAGGGACGGTCGAGGAATTCACCTCGAACAGGCGTCGGCAGCATAGCGCCTACGGGGGCGATTGATCCGTCTAAGGACCGCCGATCCAATAACTTCCCGGTTCGCGGGGGAAGCCTTTGGAGTGCGGGATCTTGCTCCCGCTATCCCGGAGGGAGCTTGCTCCCGGGTCTGTCCGCCGACCGCCGCCGGGAGCAAGCTCCCGCACTCCAAAGAGGGAAGTTATTGAATCGGCGA
>JAJYDH010000196.1 GCA_021777685.1 Planctomycetota bacterium
GCCGGACCAACAACGCGTATCGATGGGCGGGCGAGACGGACGTCCTGGAGGCGATCGAGGCCGTCTCGCGGAACTACCGGGTCAACGACCGCCGGGTCGTCCTCCGGGGGTTCTCGATGGGCGGCGCTGGGGCCTGGCACCTGGGCCTGCACCGGCCGAGCTTGTGGTCGTCCGTCGAGGCCGGCGCGGGGTTCACCGAGACGATCCACTACGCCAAGCTCAACGATCCCTCCGAGGTCATCCTCAAGGGTCTTCACATCTACGACTCGGTTGATTATGCCCTGAACGCCTTCGACGTCCCGATCGTCGGCTACGGCGGCGAGAACGACCCGCAGATCCAGGCGTCGAAGAACATCGAGGCCGCGCTCGTCGCGCTCGGCGTGCCGATGAAAACCGAGGGGCTGGTCACGAAGGCCGAGGGGCCCGACTTCCTCCGGGTCGTCGGCAAGGGGATGGGGCACGCGGTCGACAAGGACAGCGCGAAGTTGATGAAAGCCTTCCACGACGACCGCGCCGTCAAGGGGTCCGACCCGTATGCCCCGTCGATCCGGTTCGTCACCTACACCCTCAAGTACAACCAGGCCGGCTGGCTGACGATCGCGAGGCTCAAGGAGCATTACAAGCGGTCGACGGTCGAAGGGCGGATCGAGGGGCAGGTCGCGGTCGTGAAGACGGAGAACGTCGTCGTCCTGGCCGTGGCCCGCGAGGCCGGCGAGACGATCCGGCTCGACGGCCAGGAGTTCCCGCTCCGGGAGGCCGCGCGGGGGCTCTTGCCCGACGTCTACTTCCGCAAGCTCGACAACGGCTGGGAGCTGCTCGACCACGACAGCTCGATCGTGATCGAGGAGAACGCCCGGCGAGACAAGCACCCCGGCCTCCAAGGCCCGATCGACGACGCCTTCACCGCCCCGTTCCTCTGCGTCCGGGGGACCGGCAAGCCCAATCAACCCAGGGTCCAGGACTGGGCCGACGCCCGGCTCAAGCAGTTCGCCGACGACTGGGCCCGGTTCATGCGGGGCGACCTCCGGATCAAGGATGACATCGACGTCACCGACGAGGACATCGCGGAGAATCACCTGATCCTCTTCGGCGACCCCGGCTCGAACCGCCTGATCGCGAGGGTCCTGCCCGCTCTGCCCGTCACCTGGACCCCGACCGACCTCACCCTCGACGGCCACTTCCCCGCCGCCGACCACGCGCCGGTGCTCGTCAACGCGAACCCATTGAACCGGCTCCGCTACGTCGTCATCAACAGCGGCCACACCTTCGGCGCGAGGGATTTCAAGGGCACCAACGCCCTGCTCTATCCTCGCCTGGGCGATTACGCCGTGATCCGGGTCGGCGAGCCCGACCAGGTGAAGGTGAACGGGTATTTCGACGAGCGGTGGAAGAGGCCGTGAGTCGATCATCTCGGACCGACGCGAACCCAGGTGAGCCTATTTCCCGCAGCCCCGGAGGGGCGACCGTCAGTAGCCCGGGGTGAAACCCCGGGGACTCGCCCGGCCATGAGAACAATCGAGCCCTGGAAGGGCGACGGTCGGCCCCGGACGCGGGCGGACGGTCGCCCCTCCGGGGCTTGACAACTTCTTCCGACCTTCTTCCCGGGGTTTCACCCCGGGCTACTGACGGTCGCCCCTCCGGGGCTGCAAGCAACGACGATGACCGGGATTGATGCGACGAATCACTCCTCCGGCGGCGCCGGAGGCGTGACCAGCCCATTCAGGCTCCGCCGGTGGTGCCAGGTCTGGCGAGGCTGGCCGAGGGACTTGGTCCGCTCGTCCCAGGCTTTGGCCAGGTCGGCGAGGGCCTTCTCGACCGGCTCTCCGCCAACGGCGGCAATCCGGGCTTTGGTTAAATCAGCCAGGTAGTCGGTCGCGTGGGGAATCCTCAGGCCGGGGACGACGCGGTCGGCGGCGATGGTCCGATTGACGGCGTCGGCCCAGGGGCGGGGCTCGACGCCGGGGGCGGATCGGGGGTTGGCCATGCCCTTCGCCAGTAGCGAGGTGCGGACCGCGAGCATCGGGAAGCCCTTCTCGGCCCTCAGGCGATCGGTCGAGTCGGGGCCGGCCAGGTACTTGGCGAAGTCCTCGGCCGCCGCCTTCTGCCTCGTCGAGGCGACCACCCCGACGAGCCAGCCGCCGCCGTGGGGCAGGTAGCCCGGGCGGTTGGGCGACTTGAGGTCTTCCCAGCCGTTGCGGGTGAAGTCGAAGACGCGGTTCGAGCCCGGCAGCGGCGCGGTGCCGATCGGCGTCCCCTCGACGCCCCAGGTCCCCGCCCGTTCGGCGCGGTCGACCAGCAGGGCGGCCTCGCCGTCGCGGAACGCCTTGCGGGCGGCGTCGGCGTCGAACTTCTCGGCGCCGGGAGGCCGAACGCCTTGAGCCCGACGAGGGCCTTCAGCGACTCGACGAACGCGGGCGCGGTGACGCGCGGGGCGGTCGTCTCGGAGTCGAGCAGGAACGAGAACTCGTCGCGATGGAGGCCGAACGCGGCGGCCCGGGCCAGGAGGGTCGAGTCGCCCACCCCCTCGGGGTCGGGGCCCCAGGCGAGGGCGAGGCCCGATTCGGGCTGGCCGTCGCCGTCCCAGTCGCGGCCGTGGAAGAATCTGGCCAGGGCGTCGAACTGCTCCCAGGTCTTCGGCGGTTCGAGGGCCAGGCCGGCGGCCTTCGCCGCCTCGCGGTTGGCGGGGGAGTCGAAGGCGGCGCGGTGGAACGCGACCACCAGGGCCGAGCCGCCGATCGGCAGGGCCATCCGGTCGGGCCCGTACTTCGCGACGAGATCTCGGTAGCCGAGCACGACGTCCTTGTACTTCAGGTCGTCCGGCGGCGGCTCGGAGGGGGTCTCGCCCCCCTCGGCGGTCGGCTCGCGCGGGTAGATGATCGAGTCGGGCAGCACCGCGAGGGTTTTGGCGTCGACCAGGTCGCCCATCCGGTCGCCGGGGAAGACGAGGACGTCGGCGGTCGACGTGGCCTTCAGGTCGACCAGGTCGTCGAGGACGACCAGCTCGGCCCCGGTCCGCGCGGCCCACTCGCCGCGCTGGGCCTTGATGGAGGGGATCAGCCCCTTCTCGCCCACCACCCCGACGACCAGCTTCATCCCCTGGAACGGCCTGGACGGGGGGGGCGGCGTCCTGTCGCGGTCGCACCCGCCGACGCCCAGCGCAACCACCATCCCGACGACGACCCAGCCTGTCGCGAACTCTCGAAGCCGCATCATCTCCCCATTCCCTCGATCCGAGCCGGGCGATTCCGTGAGGCCGAACGTCCCTCATGGTACGACACCGGCGCGCGTCGGGTCAAATTCCGGAAGTTCGAGCGATTTTCCCTTTGATGTAGGGTGGGTGAGCGGTAGCGAAACCCACCGGAGACGGCCTCGCCGAACGTTGGTGGGTTTCGCTACCGCTCACCCACCCTACAAGACGGGCCCCGCTTCGCCTTGACGAAGATCCGGCGAAGGGCTAAACCAAGGCGTCTCCCCCGAAGGATTCGGGGAGGAACTGCCCGCCTCGGGCGACTTCGACAAGGGAGTGTCGATCGATGAGCGATCCGAACGAACCGATCAGCGTGCCGGCCCTGGACCTCAAGGCGCAGTACCGGACCATCCGCGACGAGATCGAGCCGGTGGTCCGCCAGGTCCTGGAGAGCCAGTACTTCATCCTCGGCCCCGAGGTCGCCGGCTTCGAGGCCGAGGCCGCGGAGTATTGCGAGGCCCCCCACGCCGTCGGCTGCTCGTCGGGCTCCGACGCCCTCTTGCTCCCCCTGATGGCCCTGGGCCTGAAGCCGGGGGACGAGGTCGTCACCACCCCCTACTCGTTCTTCGCCACCGCCGGGGCGATCTGGCGGACCGGCGCCAGGCCGGTGTTCGTCGACATCCAGCCCGACACCTACAACATCGATCCGGCCCTGATCGAGGCCGCGATCACCCCGAACACCCGCGCGATCATCCCGGTCCACCTCTACGGCCAGGCGGCCGACATGGACCCGATCAACGAGATCGCCCGCCAGCACAAGCTGTTCGTCCTCGAAGACGCCGCCCAGGCGATCGGCGCCGGCTACCACGGCAAGCGGGCCGGCACGCTCGGCCACGCCGCCGCGTTCAGCTTCTACCCGTCGAAGAACCTCGGCGGCTTCGGCGACGCCGGGATGGTCACGACCGACGACCCCACGCTGGCGAAGCAGCTCGGCCGGCTCCGGGTCCACGGGATGGAGCCGAAGTACCACCACCACGAGGTCGGATACAACGCGCGGATCGACGCCCTCCAGGCCGCGATCCTCCGGGTCAAGCTCCGCCACCTCGACGACTGGACCGCCGGCCGCCGCTCGGTCGCCGACCGCTACGCCCGGCTGTTCGAGTCCGAGGGGCTGACCGACATCGTCGCCCTGCCGTCCGAGAAGCCCGGCCACTTCCACGTCTACAACCAGTACGTCGTCCGGGTCCCGGCCGACGCCCGCGACCCGCTCCGCGCCCACCTCTCGGCCAACCGGGTCGGCAGCGAGATCTACTACCCGATCCCCCTGCACCTCCAGACCTGCTTCGCCTCGCTCGGACACAAGCCCGGGGACTTCCCCCTCTCCGAGGCCGCCGCCGCCGAGACCATCGCCCTGCCCATCTATCCCGAGCTGTCCGACGAGGCCCTCCGCCACGTCGTCGGCACGATCTCCGCCTTCTTCGACGCCCAGTCGATCCTGCCGTTCCAGCGCAGGCGGAACGTCGCCTGAGCCAGGGGCGCGAGTCATCCTAAAATTGGACGCCCGGCGACCGTCGAGGGACGGTCGCCGGGCGTCTTGCCCGTTCCCGCCCGCCGGGGATAATCTCAAAACTCGTTCCCACGCTCCGCGTGGGAGTGCCGTCCGGGACGCTCCGCGTCCTCTTCTCGAGCGATGTGGCCCGGCCAGGAGACGACGCAGAGCGTCGAAAACGTCATTCCCACGCGGAGCGTGGGAACGAGCAGTGTGAACGCGAGGACGGCAGCGGGAAAAGATCATTCCGGCATCCCGGGAGGGGCTTCCGATGTCGATCGACGAGGGGGCGGGGACGACCGTCGACGGGTTCCCGATCGTCGTCGAGGGGCCGTCACCTCCTCGGACGCCCGTGGCGTTGCCGGTCGAGGATCGGGAGCGGGTGGCGTCGGTCGACGTGATCCGGGGCGTGGCGGTGCTGGGCATCCTGGCGATGAACATCGTCGCGTTCGGCTGGCCGGTGGACGTCTACGAGGTCCCGATCCTGGCGCCGGACTGGGACCGGGCCGACATGGCCCTCTGGGCGCTCAACTACCTGTTGTTCCACACCAAGATGATGACGCTGTTCTCGATGCTCTTCGGGGCCGGGCTCGTCCTGATGTCGGACCGGGCCGAGGGGCGCGGGGCGAGGCTTCGCGGGGTCTATTATCGGCGGTCGGCCTGGCTCCTGGCGATCGGCCTGGTCCACTCGTACCTGATCTGGGACGGCGATATCCTGGTGCCATATGCCCTGTGCGGATTCCTGCTCTATCCGGCCCGCAAGTGGCCGGCGAGGCGGCTGATCGTCGTCGGCGCCTGCCTGAACCTGCTGCTGGTCCCGATGATCTTCGGGTTCCGATTCGTCGGCGTCCCCTACCTGAAGGAGCACGCCGCGCGGGCCGAGGCGGAGATCAAGGCCGGACGCAGGCCGGGCAGGTTGGATGACGCGATCCGCGAGGTCTGGAAGGAGATCACCAAGCCCGCCAGGCCGACGCGCGAGGAGATGCTCCGGGAGATCGCGACCTATCGGGGCGGCTATGGCGGGATCGTCCGGGACCGGGCGGAGGACCTGGTCTGGGGGCAGCCGGTCGGGTTCCTCTTCGTGGAGTGGTGGTTCATCGGCGGGCGGATGCTGATCGGCATGGGCCTGATGAAGCTGGGTGTCTTCTCGGCGAGGCTCTCGGGGCGGGCTTACCTGACGATGATGGCGGTCGGCTACGGGGTCGGGCTCCCCTTGATGGCGTTCGACGCCTGGCACGAGGCCAGCAACGGCTTCTTCCTCGACGACCGGCTGAGGTACTCGCTCGACGGCTGGCCGATGCTGCTCGCCTACGGGAGCCTGCCGGTCGTCTTCGGGCATATCGGCCTGGTGATGCTGATCTGCCGGTCGGGGGCCCTGCCCCGGCTGACCCGCCGCCTGGCCGCCGCCGGCCGGATGGCGCTGAGCTGCTACCTGTTCGACTCGATCGCCTGCACGACGTTCTTCTACGGATACGGCCTCGACTACACCGCCTCGCTCCACCGGCCGCTGCTCTACGCGATCGTGATCGCGATCTGGACGGCGCAACTGCTCGTCTGCCCGCTCTGGCTCGAATGGTCCCGGTTCGGCCCGGCCGAATGGGCCTGGCGGTCGCTGACGTACTGGAAGCTCCAGCCGATCCGGGCCCGGGCGGGCTGACACCGGCGGGGTCTCGCCGATCGAGCTTTGGAGTGCGGGAGCTTGCTCCCGCTTTCGCGGCCCCGGAGCTTGCTCCGGGCGCGATCGACCCGGCCTTGGCGGGCCCGCGGAGCAAGCTCCGCTCTTGAAAGCGGGAGCAAGCTCCCGCACTCCAGAGGGTCGGAACGCGCTGCGACGATCAGCGGGGTTTGGGCTTGAGGTGTTCGTCGAAGAAGGCGTAGGTGTTCGCCATCGTCCGCTTCATCTCGGGGCCGGTCCACCCGTGGCCCGCGCCAACGATCAGCTCGACCCGGCCGGGGACGCCGACGCGGGTCATGGCCTCGGCCAGCCTCATGGACTGGTCGAAGGGGACGAGGTGGTCCCTGGTCCCGTGGAAGCCCAGGGTCGGGGCGTCGTCGCGGGTCAGATACGTCAAGGGGGACGCTTTGGCGGTGAGGTCTCGCCGCTCCAGGGGATTGGCGCCGAGGAAGTCGCGGACGAGCCCCACGGAGATGTCGGGGACGTCGGTCGCGGTCAGGTCGGACGGGCCGAAGTAGTTGACGACCGCCTGGACCTTCGAGCTGGGGGAGCCGGGCGGGACGTCGCCTTCGAGGCCGTCCTCGGGGCCGGTCGTGCCGAGCATCAGCGAGAGGTGCCCGCCCGAGGAGAAGCCCATCGCCCCGACGTGATCGACGTCGACCCGGTACTCGGCGGCGTGGGAGCGGAGCCAGCGGACGGCCGCCTTGACGTCGTGGACCTGCGCCGGGAAGACGTCGCGGGGGCAGTGCCGGTACTGCGGGGCGATGGCGACGTAGCCCCGCCGGGCGAACTCGATCAAGGTGGGCCGGTTGCCCCACTTGTTGCCCACCCGCCAGGCCCCGCCGTAGAGCACGACGACCGCCGGGAACGGCCCCTCGCCCCCGGCCGGATGGGCGATGTCGAGCCTCAGCTCGATCGAATTGGCCCGGGAATACGGGATGTCGTAGACCGTCGCGATCTTCGGGTCGCCGGCCGGGGAGGCCGGGAAGGCCCACGTCAGCATCATCAGGACCGCGAACCCCAGCCTGGCACGGATCGGCATCGCCCGGCTTCTCCCCCCGTCCTCCGAATGGTAGATATCACCACCACTATAGAGGACACAGGAGGAGGCCGGCCGGCAAGCCTTTTCTCCCCGAGCCGGCAAAATAGGCGGGACGGGGGAACGTCGACGAGGATCGCCGATGATCGATGGTCGATGGTCGATCCAGGGTTCTGGCCCGGCATCGGCCATCAAGGCGGGACGACATCGGCCGGCGCGAGGATCAGGCCCGCCGGGCCTTCCAGTGCCGGAGCGTGACCATCCAGGAGGCGACCATGTAGAACGCCGGGAAGTAGAGCGAGCCGGCGGCCAGCCACCAGGTCAGGCCGTCCACCCTCGGCGAGTCCCCCGAGGGCAGGCGGAACATCACCGCCAGGAGCAGGCAGCACCAGGGGGCGCCCAGGAGGTTGCTCGCGACGTTCAGCGCCCCGGGCTGCGAGGACGGGTAGAGATACCGGCTCGGAACGAAGGTCAGCAGGCCCAGAACCACCAGGATCGCGACCGACAGCCAGCCGGGGGGCTGGAGGGCGTAGAGGTAGAACGCGACCACGTTCCAGAGCGACGGGAAGCCCAGGAAGTAGCCGTCGTCGGTCTTGGCCTCGGCCTGGCAGAACCCGTACGCGCTGGCGAGCAGCGGCAGGAGCAGCCAGGGCTCGGCCCCCCGGGGCAGCAGGTCGGCCCGCCAGATCAGCAGCAAGGGGAGGAAGGTGTACGTGAGGAAGTCGATGATGTCGTCGAGCTTCCGGCCGTCGAACTCGGGCAGGACCGCCTTGACGTTGACCTTGCGCGCGAGCGTGCCGTCGGTGGCGTCGACCAGGCTGGCGACGAGCATCAGGATGAAGGTGTCGCGGAACGCCTCGGCGTCGCCCCGGACCAGGAGCATGGCCATCCGGGCCGCCAGGACCAGGCCGATCGCGGTGTAGAGGTGGACGCCCCACGCCGCGAGCCGCAAGGCCAGGGCCCGGGGGCCGTCCAGGGCCTCGTCCTCGCCGACGTCGACGTCGGCCGGGGCCACGTTCAAACCCAATCCCAAACCCGAGCGGCTACCCATTAGTGGAATGACTCCTCGGTGGCGCCCGCCGTCGTCGCCAGGGCGAGGACGGGGGCGCGGTGCTCTTCCAGGACCCCGGCCCTTCGACGGCCGACCCAACCTCGACACGACCACCCCGCCCCGAGCATCGCCGCCGTCCCCAGGAGGGCGGCGTACCGGCGATACCAGGCGTCGCCGTAGACCTCGGCCCTCGGCCAGCCGACGTTCAGGACGATCAGGACGCCCCAGGCCACGGCCAGGGCGTTCACCGGCAGGCCCCATCGACCGAGCGTGAACAGCCCCTCGCGGCGCCGCCGGCCCCCCCGGGCCCGGTCGCGGAGCCGGCGGGCCAGCAGCGGCGCGGTCACGAACAGGTAGGCGAGGTTCGCCCAGACGATCGCGACCGAGGCCAGGACCTCCACGACCCTCGGGAACCCGGCGTTCGCGGCCAGGATCGCCAGCGCGCCCAGGCCGAGCAGGACCGCCGGGAGCCGGGGCGTCCTCGACGAGCCCGGCATCTTCGCCAGCGCCCCCGAGCCGGGCAGGCCGTTGTCGCGGGCCATCGCGAACATCAGGCGGACGGCCGCCGCGTGGACCGCCAGCGTGCAGACCGCGATCGCCAGGGCCACGTCGAGCAAGAGGAGCCGGCCCCAGCCCGGCCCCAGGACCTCGCGGATGATCGTCGCCATCCCGCCGCCGAGCCGGCCGAGGTCCGGGTCGCGGAGGTCGGGCGCGGCGCGGAGGGCACAGAAGATCAGCAGGGCCCCGGCCAGGCCGACCGCCGCCAGCGAGCCCAGGATCGCCCGGGGGGCCTTGCGCCGGGGGTCGGCCGTCTCCTCGGCGAGCGCCCCGGCGGTGTCGAACCCGTACATCACGAACGACGGGACGAGCGCCGCGAGCAAAAACGGGCCGAGATATCCCAGCGGCAGGCCGTCGCCCCGCCCCTGAGTCTCCAGGACCACCCCCGCGCCTCGCCGGGCGTGGCTCGCCAGCAGGACGATCAGGACGACGGCCCCGGCCATCTCGGCGAAGACCCCGACGTTGTTGATCCTCGACAGCAGGCGGACGCCCGCCACGTTGACCAGGGTGCTCGCGACGATCAGGGCCGAACCCAGCAGGACCGCGTTCCTCGCCGCGTCGGCCGGATTCGAGGCGTCGCCGATTCGTTGGAACCGGGGGGAGATCGCCGGCAAGGCCCCCTGGAGCGCCAGCGCGACCGAGGCGAGCGAGACCGTCGCGCAGGCGAGGTAGACCCACCCGGCCATCCAGCCCATCGAGCCCGGCCCGACCCGCCGGGCCCACTGGTAGACCCCGCCCGCCAGCGGGTATTCCGCCGCCAGCTCCGCGAAGCAGAGCGCCACGAGGAACTGGCCGGCCAGGACCACCGGCCAGGTCCAGAAGAAGGCCGGCCCGCCCGCGCCGAAGCCGAGATAGAAGAGCTGCGGCAGGCCCGTCAGGATCGAGAGGTAGGAGAACCCGGCCGCGAACGACGAGAACCCGCCCAGGGTCCGGTCGAGCCGCTGCCGGTAGCCGAACCCGGCCAGATCCGCCGCGTCCCGGCCCGGGGCCGGCTCCGTCGAGGGCTTGCTTCCGGTCAGCGTCGCCAAATCACGAGCACTCCCCCACGACGACACCGGCCCCTGCGAGAACGGCCGGGGCGCCATGAAGGAAACGAGTATAACAAGGGTACTCGACGTTAAGGAACGTCAAGTCGCCCGGCGGGAGAATTTCCGGGTGCCCCTCTCGAATCTGGACATCGCCGAGGGCGTAGACCCTCGTTCCCACGCTCCGCGTGGGAATGCCGTCTTCGACGCTCCGCGTCGTCTTCCGGCCCGGCCGCGCCGAACGGGAGAGGACGCGGAGCGTCCCGGACGGCATTCCCACGGAGGACCGTGGGAACGAGGGGCGTCGCGATCCCAAAATCGAGAGGGGCACCCAGAAATTCCGACCGAC
>JAJYDH010000197.1 GCA_021777685.1 Planctomycetota bacterium
AGGAGCACGTTCTGGGATTCCAAGGCCGACATCGACCTCCACGTCGTCGAGCCGGGCGGCAAGGAAATCTACTGGAACGACCCCAAGGGGCGTCACGGCGGCGAGCTCGACGTCGACAACGTCGAGGGGTTCGGCCCCGAGAACATCTACTGGCTCAAACAATCCGAGGATGGCTCGAAGGAACTCGGCCCCGGGCCGCCCGGCGAGTACAGGTGGTTCGTCCTCTACTACGGCGGCAACGGCGGCATACCCGTGCCGACCCGCTGGAAGGTCCGCGTCAAGCACGAGGGACGCATCCAGATCTTCGAGGGCAAGTTGACCGTCCCCGGCGCCCGGACCAAGTCCTACACCCTCACCGTCGGCTCCTCGCTGCCGGCCAACGGGACGATGCCCGAATTCAAGCCTCTGACCCTACCGAAGTGAAGTCCGGCGGGTCGCGGCGGGCGCTCGACCTGTCACCCAGGTCGTCCGGGCATTTGAGCGGGGCGTCGGCGCGGATCGCGTCGGACCGTTTGGCGAACCGGACCCGTTCGCTCATGGCGACGTCGCCCTTGAGCGTGACGGTCTGCTTGCTCCGGCCGGTCGAGGCCCGGGGATGACCGTGGCCGGGTCGTTCCCGCAGTCGACGACGATCCGGACCGCATGACCAACTGGACCAGGTCCCTGGCCCGGTCGTTTGCGGCCATACCGCCCGCAAGCGGTGCGGCGATGTGGCACCGGATCGACGCATCGACGATTCCCGACGATTCTTCGCAACGTGGGCTCGGTCGTCGGCGGTCTCGCCGGTAGGCTGAGCGTCGGGGTTGGAAGTCGGCGGCGTTGACCTTGCTCGCCGGAATCTGGCCTAGGGTTGGATTGGAGACGGCCCGAGGCCATCGGCCGTCCGTCGAGGGCAGGATCAGAGGAGTGTCAGGTCATGGGGACCGCGGGAGACTCGAGGCGTTCGGCCAGCCCGACCATATTGCTTCGGATCAGCGACGGGAGCGTGCACATGCACCGCTCGTTCAACGACTTCCCCCAGGCCGAGCGGAGCGCCCAGGCGTTCGCCGGGGCGGGCTTCGCCGTGGCGATGATGTCGGCGACCGGCCGGTTCCTGATGGGGTTCGAGCCCAAGGGCGCGGCGCGGGCGGCGGTCTGAGACGGATTCCGGAAGAGCGACGACCGATCGTCGATGCTCGATGACCGGGCGGGGCGATTGCCGACGATCTTCAGACATCCCGGATTGGACATGAGTGATCCGGAGTGTTCATGACTCGCGGGGCCGCCCTTGACCCCCGGATCGGCCGGCAGGGCCGATCGAAGGCCATCGCCCTGCCTCCTCCATCGGGGCCGGACAGGCTCGCGGGCCGGGGCCTGAGACGTTCGGTCGGGCCGGGTTTTCGGGCATTTTTCGACCTGGAAGGCGGCCGAGGCCGAAAAAACCGGGAAAAAATGGCCTTTCCGGCGCCAGACCGCGATTTTTCCTGTATGTTTTCGACGTCCCCCGTCGAAAAGGTTCGGCAGGAGCCGCGGTATCCGGCCTCACTGGGGAGGACGGGACGAACCGGCTCGATCGCCTTGCCAGCCGACTCTCCAGGAGGGCCCTAAGTCCATGGCCAAGAAAGCCGCCCCGAAGGCCGAAGCGAAGCCCGAGCCGAAGGCCGCCGCCCCGGCGAAGAAGGCCGAGAAGTCGGCCGCGCCCAAGCCCAAGCCGGCCACCAAGTCCGAGATCTTCGCGGCGCTCGCCGAGAAGACCAGCCTCAGCAAGAAGCAGATCTCCGAGGTCTTCGACGCCATGGGCGAGATGATCTCCAAGGACCTCGGCAAGAAGGGCCCCGGGATCTTCGTCGTCCCCGGCCTGCTCAAGCTCAAGGTCGTCAAGAAGCCGGCCACCAAGGAGCGGATGGGCGTCAACCCGTTCACCAAGGAGCAGACCGTCATCAAGGCCAAGCCGGCCCGCAACGCCGTCAAGGCCGTCCTGCTCAAGTCGCTCAAAGAACTGGTCTGAGCGCGGCGGACCCTTCCGCCCCGATCCCCAGGCTCGTCCACGAAGGGCCGATCGCTCGCCGATCGGCCCTTTCGCGTCGACTCGGGCCGCGATCAGGGCGCGAGCTGGTCCAGCTCCCGGCCGATGGCGTCCATCAGCGGCCCGAGGCTCGCCTCGGTGAACTCGAACTTAGCCCCGGCCGCCTCGAACAGCTCGGGGAGCGGCCTGGCCCCGCCGATCGCCAGCGCCTTGCGGTAATCGGCCACGGCCCGCCCGCGGTCGACCAGGCTCCGCCGCCAGATCTGCAGGGCGCCGAGCTGCGCGATGCCGTACTCGATGTAATAGAACGGATAGAGGAAGATGTGGAGCTGGCGATGCCAGCCGTTCGACCGCGCGTCCTCGAAGCCCGACCAGTCGACGCTCCCGCCGAAGCGGTCGAGCAGCGCGTTCCAGGCGGCCCGGCGATCCTCGCGGGTGTGGCCGGGGTGGGCGTAGACCCAGTGCTGGAAGGCGTCGACGGTGGCGATCCAGGGCAAGATCGTGACGATCCCCTCCAGGAGCTGCTGGTACGACCGATCGGCGTCTTGCTCGTTGTAGAACAGCGAGAGGTTCCGGGCCCCCAGCAGCTCCATCGACATCGAAGCGACCTCGCAGAACTCGATGGGGCTCTCGCGGTAGGCGGCCAGGGGCTCTCCCCGGCTGGCGAGGGCGTGGAAGGCGTGGCCGCCCTCGTGGAGGAGGGTCCGGACGTCGCCGTCGACGCCCACGGCGTTCATGAAGATGAACGGTAGTCGGTCGTCTTCCAGCGTCGTCTGGTAGCCGCCGGGGGCCTTGCCCTTGCGGTTGGCCAGGTCGAGCAGCCCGTTGGCCCGGAGGTAGGCGAACTGCGAGCCCAGCTCGGGGTCGACGTCGGAGAAGATCGCCTCGGCCCCCTCGGCCAGCTTCTCGACCTCGCCGAACGGGCGGAGCGGGGGCCGCCCGAGGGGGTCGACCGACAGGTCCCAGGGCCGGAGGGTCGGCACGCCCAGCGCCTCGCGACGTTCCTCCTGGAGCTTCCGGGCGAGCGGGACCGCGACCCTGGCGATGGCGTCCTGGAACGCGGTGGCCTCGGCGACGCCGTAATCGAACCGCTCGCGGGTCCGGTAGGCGTACTCGGTGAAGCTGGCGAAGCCGGCCTCCCGGGCGATCTCACCCCTCAGCACGATCATCCGGTCGAAGAGGTCGTCGAGCCTGTCCCGATCGGCCAGGCGTCGGGCCGCGACGAGTTCCCAGGCCTGCTGTCGGAGCGATCGGTCGGTCTCTTCCAGGTAGGGCGCCATCTGGGCCGGGGTCCGCTCCTGGCCCTGGAAGGTCACGGTCATCGCCCCGATGACCTTCTGGTATTGCTGGTCCAGCTCGGAAAGCTCGGTCTCTCGGGGGATATTGGCCTCGCGATAGAGCGCCCGGCGGTTCTCCAGGGCTCGGTCGAAGACGCGGTAACGCTCCTGGTCGAGTCCCGGGCGATGGGGCGAGTCGAGGTACTTGTTCCGAAGGTCGTTCTGGATCGGCTTGAGCTTCGGCTCGATGTCGCGGACGAAGGCCAGGTGCGCGGCCTCTCGGTCGGGGTCGTCGGTCTGACAGGTCATCGCGACGTACCGCCTGACCCCCTCCTCGGACACCGCGCCGTTCAGCTCGCCGAGGTCAAATAGCCAGGCTTCCAACTCCCCGGGCGACCCGATCGGCCGTTCCAGGAGCTGCCGATACCAGGGCTCGAGCTCGTCCCAGGTCTTGAATTCGGCTTCGTCGGGGAGCCAGCGGTGGGGGAAGGTCTCGGGGACGTAGGCTGTCTCGGCCATTGCGTGGGGTTCCTGGTTGTCGAACGATCGGCGCCGATCCCTCGGCCGTCCCCGTTACCCTACCGAGTCGGGGCCCGGTCTGGCCAGCCGGTTCGAACCTCCCCGCGCGAGAGGACTCGGCAAGGTTTCCGGCCGGGACGAGGCATTTTCGAGGCCCGGCCGGTCTTAGTAAGGTTCGGACCCGCTTGCCGGCCGATCGGGCGGGGAGTTCTCTGGCCAAACCCGGACCTTCCCGTTAAAGTGAAGTTCATGCGAGCGGCCGGGACCTTCGAGTCATCCGGCCGCTTCCGACGGAAGTCCGAAGGACGGGGTTCACCCATGCGTTTGGAGGCAGTCATCCTGCCCGAACTGGGGACCGGTCCGGACGTCCCGATCGTCGTGAGCCACTGGTTCGCCGCGCGAGGAGACGAGGTCTGGGAGGGGGATCGACTGGTCGAGGTGCTCGTCGGGCCCGCGACCTTCGACGTCCCCTCGCCAAGCTCGGGCCGACTCGCGGTGATCCACGGGTATGAAGACGATCGCGTGACGCCCGGGACGGTGCTCGGCATCGTGGCCGTGGTGGAGGACGGCGACGGCGCGGCCGGGACGGGCGAGCCGCCGGCGGCCCGTCGCGCGCCATGACCGCCATCCACGAGAACTCCGCCGGCGTCATCCCGTTCCGACGCTCGGGCGACCGGGGGCGGCATTACCTCGTGCTCCACTCCGCGACGGTGCGCAATCCCCGCGCCAAGTGGGAATTCCCCAAGGGGGGCATGGAGGTCGGCGAGACCACCCGGCAGACGGCCGCCCGCGAATTCCAGGAGGAGACCGGCCTGGTCGACTGGAGCTTCCGCGACGGCTTCGAGCGGAGCCTGACGTACACTTACGTCCGTCGAGGGCGTAAGGTCCTCAAGACCGTGACTTACTATCTCGTCGAGGTCACGGGGGATCACCCGCCCGTCCAGTCGATCGAGCACGTCGAGGACCACGCCGGCCACTGGTTCCGCTGGGGTACCTTCGACGAGATCAACCGCCTGCTCTATCACGCGAAGATCCGCCAGGTCTTCGCCGAGGCGGACCGGTGGATCGACGAGGGGTCGCAATCCCCGACCTGAGATCTCCGATCTGAAATGTCGGCTCTCCCGATCCCATTCGGTTCGGGTCAATCCTCCTCCGGCGGCTTCTCCCCGAGCTTCTGGAGCCGCTGGGCGATGTCGCGGTAGGAGTAGTCGTTGGCGGCGACCTCGTTGAAATGCTCCTCGGCGATCGCCTTGTTCCCCTGCTCCTCCGCGAGCAGGCCGAGGTTGTAGTGGAGCTCGTTGAAGGTGGCCTTGTCCTTCAGGTCGACCGCCCGGAGCGCGTCCTCGAAATGCCGTTCGGCGAGCTTGCTCCTCTCTCTCGCCTTGAACGAGAGCCCGGCATGGAGCAGGGCCTGGACCGTCAGCTCGGGGCTATTGCGGGCCTGCTGGAACTCGGCGATCGCCTCGTCGTGCTTGCCCCCCTCGGCCAGCTTCCTGCCCAGGAGCATCCGAAGCTTGAGGTCGTCGGGCGCGTGGCCGATCTTCCTCCGGAGCTCTTTCAGCTCGTACTTGTAGAGGGCGAGCTTGAGCTGTTCGAGCTTCTGTCTGGGCTCGGGGTCGTGGACCTCCCGGGCGACCTTCTTGGTGAAGGCGTCGATCGCCACCTTGAGCCGGCTCATCTGGATCTCGGCGTAGGCCCCCTGGAGGTAGCTGTCGTCGGGGATCGCCTTGACCCCCTTGGCGAGGATGTCCTCGGCCTCCTTGAGCCGCCCTTCGTGCTTGTAATGCTCGGCCAGAGAGAGGTAGGGGCCGATCCGCTCGGGCGTCTCCTCGATCTCCTTGAGGAGGCGCTGCTCGGGAGAGATTCGCTCGCCCCGGATGTCCTCGGCGTCGGCCGGGAGGTCCTTCTCGGGTCCCGACGAGCCGACGGGCTTCTTGGAGTGCTTGTCGATCGACTCCTGCAGGCCCGATTTCTTGATCGCCGCCTTGGCGGTCAGGTCGTTGACCTTCTTCCGGGCCTCCTCGTCGGTCGGGACGAGCGCCCGGAGCTTGTCCCAGCACCAGATGGCCTTCTGGAAGTCCTCGGCGAACTCCTCGAAATGGGCCGCGGCGCGGAGGAACCGCTCGTCCTTCTCGCCCTGGGGGATGACCGCCTCGATCAGATACTGGGCGATCTTCTTGTGGCCCAAATTCTCGGCGGCCTCGGCCGCGTCGACGGAGGCGCTCAGGTCCCAAGGGTTCGAAACGAAGACCTCCTCGCAGAGGTCGAGGACTTCGCCCCACT
Organism: Planctomycetota bacterium; assembly: GCA_021777685.1. GTDB lineage: Bacteria > Planctomycetota > Planctomycetia > Isosphaerales > Isosphaeraceae > Tundrisphaera. Next base: position 6,085 of record JAJYDH010000197.1, read on the forward strand.
TCTGGCGAGATTTGGCGGTCGATATCCTGATCCGGAGCGGCTGGAGCTTCAGGCCGACCATCCGGCCGACCTTCGACGGGTCGTTGCCGAACTTCCGCCGCTGGACCCCCCTGAGCGACTGGCGATAGACCAGGTTGTCGGGCGCGAGCTTGCACGCTTCCTTGTACATCTGGGCGGCGTAGACGTCGTTGCCCTTTTGCGCGGCGTCGTTGCCGTAGCCGAAGAAGGCCTTCGCCTTTTCCGCGTTATTCTGATCCGACGCGGTGGCCATCGTCACGATCCCTTCCGAACCGAGGAGCCGGGACGGGGATGACACGCTCCCGATCGCGGCGGGGCCCATCTCCCCGACAAGGCGCGATCCCGCGAGTCTCCTCATGGGCTGATGCGAATAGACTAGCAGAATAGGACGGCGCGTCAATCATCACACCGTCCGAGGGGTCGACTCCGGCGGGATGACGGCATGCGGCGGCCCGCCCGACTTTTCACAATTGTTTTTGCGAAAAATGGCATAAAGGCCCTCCCGCCGATGGACGGGCGGCCCGGACGGCCCTACAATGGCCGGAGCGGCGAGAGGGCGATGGTTCCGCGAATGCCACGGCGCGACACGCCCGATCGCGGGAGGCCGACGATGAACGAATCCTCCGATCGCCCGCTGCTGGACCTGATCCGGCGACAGGGGCCGTTGACCGTCGCCGAGATGGGACAGGCGCTCGGAGTGACGCCGACGGCGATCCGCAACCGGCTCTCCCGCCTGGTCGGATCGGGCATGGTCGAGCGCCGGTCCGAGCCCGGCAGCCGGGGGAGACCCAGGCACACCTACCGCGCCAGCGCCGAGGCCCACAGGCGGCTCGGTCAGAATTACGCCGACCTGGCCGTGGCCCTCTGGGGAGAGCTGATGCAGGCCGTCGAGGATCGCAAACTCCGCCGCCTCCTCTTCGGACGGGTCACCGACCGACTTGCCGAGCAGTATCGTAACCAGGTCTGGGGCGACGGGTGGGAAGGACGGATGGTCCAGCTCGGCACGGTCCTCCACGACCGGGGGATCGAGGCCGAGGTGACGCTCGGCGACGGCGGGCTCCTGCCGGTCCTCCGCCAGCATTCCTGCCCCTACTTCGCCCTCGCCGAGGTCGACCGCGCGGTCTGCGCCATGGAGCGGAAGATGTTCGAGAAGGTGCTCGGCCAGGCCCTCCGGCTGAGCCATTGCCGGCTCGACGGCGACCGCTCGTGCGACTTCGAAGCCAAGCCGACCGTCGAGCGGAGGCCGGCCTGAGGATCGGGATTCAATCGCTAATTTGGGATGGTTCTTGCAACCAAAGTCCCGCCGGGCACGAGCCCGGCGGCATCCGAGCACCCTTCGCTGGAGATCCCGGGCACCGGGTCGAGCATCCATGAGCAAGGTCCTGAAGATCGAGAACCTGCGGGTCGGCATCGACGGCAAGGAGATCCTCAAGGGGGTCGACCTGACCATCCGCGAGGGTGAAGTCCACGCCCTGATGGGGCCGAACGGGTCGGGCAAGAGCACGCTGAGCTACGCCCTGGCGGGCCACCCGAATTACGAGATCCTCGGCGGCTCGGCGACGCTCGACGGCCAGGATCTCCTGGAGATGGAGCCTGACGAGCGGGCCAAGGCGGGCCTGTTCCTGGCGTTCCAGTACCCGACCTCGATCCCCGGCGTGACCGTCGCCAACTTCCTCCGCCACGCGGTCTCGAACGTCCGGAACCCCGACCGCAAGGACGGGGAAGAGCTGATCTCGATGCGCGACTTCCGCAAGGAGATCCGCAGCGAGATGGACGACCTGGGCATGGACCCCGATTTCGCCCGCCGCTACCTCAACGAGGGTTTCTCCGGCGGCGAGAAGAAGCGGGCCGAGGTGCTCCAGCTCGCCATGCTCCGCCCCTCGTTCGCGATCCTCGACGAGACCGACAGCGGCCTCGACATCGACGCCGTCCGGGTCGTCTCCGAGGGCGTGAACCGGGTCGCGGCCAGGGTCGGCACCGGCGTCCTGGTCATCACCCACTACGAGCGAATCCTGACCTACATCAAGCCCGGCTTCGTCCACATCCTCTTCGGCGGCAAGATCGTCGAGGACGGCGGGCCCGAGCTCGTCACCCGGCTCGAGGCCGAGGGCTACGACTGGGTCCGCGAGAAATACCCCGAGGCCGCCCGCGACGAGGAAACGCTCGAATCCTCGCCGGCCCATTGATTCAAAAGAGAACGAGACCGCGGGGATCTCGGCACCGACTCCCCCGCGCCCTTGTCTCTCCATCTTACTCCCGGCCATTCAAAGGATGACGATATCATGGCGACCGATCTCAACGCCCAGGTTGAAGGCATCAAGGACGAGTACAAGTACGGCTTCCACGACTCGGAGGCCAATTACTCGTTCAAGAGCGGCAAGGGGCTGACGCGCGAGACCGTCGAGCAGATCTCCGAGATGAAGTCCGAGCCGGGCTGGATGCGCGACATCCGCCTCAAGGCCCTGGAGGTCTTCTGGTCGAAGCCCAACCCCACCTGGGGCGGCGAGCTCTCGGAGCTGAACTACAACGACATCCGCTATTTCATGAGGGCCGCCGACCGCCAGGGCAAGACCTGGGACGACGTCCCCGCCGAGATCAAGAACACCTTCGACAAGCTCGGCATCCCCGAGGCCGAGCGCAAGTTCCTCGCCGGCGTCGGCGCCCAGTACGATTCCGAGGTCGTCTACCACAGCCTCCGCGACGACCTCCAGAAGAAGGGCGTCATCTTCACGGACATGGACACGGCGCTCCGCGAGCACCCCGACCTCGTCCGCGAGTACTTCGGCACGATCATCCCGACCCACGACAACAAGTTCGCCGCCCTGAACTCGGCCGTCTGGTCGGGCGGGTCGTTCGTCTATGTCCCGGCCGGCGTCAAGGTCGACATCCCGCTCCAGGCCTACTTCCGGATCAACGCCGAGAACATGGGCCAGTTCGAGCGGACCCTGATCCTGGTCGAGGAAGGGGCGCAGGTCCACTACGTCGAGGGCTGCACCGCCCCGATCTACACGAGCGAGAGCCTGCACTCGGCCGTCGTCGAGGTCCTGGTCAAGAAGGGCGGCCGGTGCCGCTACACGACCATCCAGAACTGGGCGAACAACATCTACAACCTCGTCACCAAGCGGGCCGTGGCGCAGGAAGACGCCCTGATGGAGTGGGTCGACGGCAACCTCGGGAGCCGGCTGACCATGAAGTATCCGGCCGTCTACATGACCGGCAAGGGAGCCCGGGGCGAGATCCTCTCGATCGCCTTCGCCGGCAAGGGGCAGCACCAGGACGCCGGCGGCAAGGTCGTCCACGCGGCCCCGTACACCAGCTCGCGGATCATCTCCAAGAGCATCAGCAAGAACGGCGGCCGGGCCAGCTACCGGGGGCTCCTCAAGGTCGCCGACGGCGCGAAGGGCTCGCGGTCGAACGTCGTCTGCGACGCCCTGATCCTCGACCCGGCCAGCCGTTCGGACACCTATCCCTACATCGAGATCGACGAGGACGACGTCAAGATCGGCCACGAGGCCAGCGTCTCCAAGATCGGCGAGGAGCAGCTCTTCTACCTGAGGAGCCGGGGCCTCTCCGAGGGCGAGGCCGCCACCCTGATCGTCGCCGGCTTCATCGAGCCCCTCGTCAAGGAGCTGCCGATGGAGTACGCCGTCGAGATGAACAAGCTGATCCAGCTCCAGATGGAAGGCTCGGTCGGCTGATCCCATGAGCCATTCGCGCCAGAGGCGAGCGATGCCGACGGGCGTCCTGATATCCCGGCCCCTTCACCGAAGGGGTCACGGAGTCATGGCCGCTCTTCGAACGTTCAAAGGAGGGGGTTCGATCCCCCCCGACCCCTCTGGCGCGTAGCTCAACGGCAGAGCGGGCCCCTTATAAGGGCCCGACGAGGGGTTCGACTCCCCCCGCGCCTACTCCCGCATGAGACCATCAGGGCCGGACGTATCGAGGGGATTGCGATGATGAAGGTCGATTACTCGTCCCTGGAGAGGCGTTGGCCGGAACTCCTCCCCGAAGCCCGCGCGGCTTCCGAGTTGCTGAAAGCGGAACTCGGGACTTCGGCCCCCTCAATCCACGCCGAGTGGGACGTCGATGAGAGCAATCCGGATCAATTTCTCGCCTTGCTCGAAATCTCGGACGGCAAAGGCTCGGTCGGCTATCGATTCTTCCCCGAAGAATTCTCAAAAATCGACCACCTGAAAATCAAACTTCACCGGCTATGGGGCGACATGTTGATGATCCAATCTCATGTCGGACTGGACGACCTCCGCTGGCGATACGCGATGCAGGAGTGGGCCTGATTGTGCCCTCGAAACCGCCGGGCGATTTGAT
>JAJYDH010000198.1 GCA_021777685.1 Planctomycetota bacterium
GTACTAGGCCATGTCGCGAAGGTCAGATGGATCGTCGGACGGAGGCTTGGTGAATGGCAGCGTGTGTTCGTCCTTGAACTTGCGAACAGCCGCAAAATGGGGATCTCCACTTGACATGAGACCAACGCGCGCCGACGCCGCAACGTACGTCTTGCCCCCCAGCCCTGCCGGCCTCCGGATCTGCTCTGGCCAGCGTGACGCCTAAAGATTATAGTCGCAAATCGCGCGGACGGTCTCAGGGAGGATGCCCTGCCCAGCCCGAGGGGGCCGAGGCCCCTTCTCCCCACGCCACCCCGTGAATCGTCTTGACAAGGCGAAGCTCCCGAACCCCGGCTCCCGCACCGCCCGTCCCCGGGCCCGGACGGGAGCCCGGCGGGTGGGGTATCTTCGTCGCTTCCCTCCCGGCGCGGCGACGCGCCGTAACTCGGTTTGAGACCGTCGCGGATCGCCCATGAGCATTGGTCCATTGCATGCCGAAGCGAGGACCCGCACGCTGACGGGCGTGCAGATTCTGGGGACCGGCCGATATCTCCCCGACAACGTGATCACCAATCACGACCTGCTCGCCTCGCACGGCTTCGACCCGGAATGGATCGTGAACCGGACGGGCATCACGGAGCGTCGGTTCGCCCTGCCCCATCAGGCGACCAGCGACCTGGCGGTCCACGCCGCGAACCGCTGCCTCAAGGCGGCGGGATGCGACCCATCGGAGGTCGACCTTTTGGTCGTCGGCACGTTCACGCCCGACATGAGCTTCCCGTCGACCGCCTGCCTGGTCCAGGACCGGATGAAGCTGAACTGCCCGGCCTTCGACCTCCAGGCCGCTTGCGCGGGATTCGTCTACGCCCTGGCCACCGCCGCCCAGTTCGTCGCGGCCGGGACGAGCCGGCGGGCGCTGGTCATCGGGGCCGATTGCAATAGCCGGGTCATCAACCCGAACGACCAGAAGAGCTTCCCCCTCTTCGGCGACGGCGCCGGCGCCGTGCTCCTGGCCCCCGGCTCGTCCGAGCAGGGGATGCTCGCCTATCAGCTCGGCACCGACGGCTCCGGGGGAGACCTCCTGAACCGGCCCTCGGGCGGTAGCCGGATGCCCCCGTCGGCCGAGGCCCTTGAGAAAGGGCTGCAATATCTGACCATGGACGGCCGGGCCGTCTTCAAGTGGGCCGTCCGAATCCTGGCCGACTCCTGCACCGCCGTCCTGGCCAGGGCCGGCGCGACCGTGGACGATGTCCGGTGGTTCATCCCGCACCAGGCCAACATCCGGATCATCCACGCCGCCAGCGACGTCCTCGGCTTCCACCGAGACGTGGTCTACAAGAACCTCGAACGCTACGGCAACACGTCCGGGGGCTCGATCCCCATCGCCCTCGACGAGATCCTGGAAGAAGACCAGATCCGTCGAGGCGACCTCATCCTCACCTCGGGGTTCGGGGCGGGGCTCAACTGGGGCACGGCGCTCTGGCGATGGTGAACCCGCGTCTCACGAGTCCCTTCTCACCCTCTCGTGATCGCTCAACCCGGCCGGGACATCCGGATTGATCCATGAACGTTCGCCCCGCATCGACCCCCTGCTCGGATGAGCGGGAAGCCGATGCGGGGAAAATGAACGTCGCGGGGTTGGCAATCGGGGATTACTTGCCCTTCTTGGGTCTGGCGCTGGTGTACCTGGCGTAGAAGCCGGAGCCCGAGTTGCCGAGCACCGTCGTCCCGCCGGCCGTCGCGTAGATCTGGCCGTCGTAAACGCCGGTGATCGTGCCGTTGCCGGCCTTGCCGCCGGGATAGCTGCCGTTGGTCGGCCGGAAGCTCGCCGAGACCACCGAATTGGTGATGTTGCCCCGGATCTTGACCGGCCCGATCGAACTCTTGCCGGTCACACCGTCGACTCCGGTGATCGCCGAGGAGTAATTGTAGCCGGACTTGATCTCGCTGTTCTGGAGATTGCCCACGATGTGGACGCTCCCGATCGAGCCGGCCGCCGCGACCAACGACGAGGTCACGGCCTGACCCGGCCGGTTCACATAGGTGGTATAGCCGTTCAGACCGGCCTGGATCTGCGAGGGATTCTGGGAGATCTGGAAGAATTGGCCGGTCGGTGCGGCCTCGATCGACCCGATGTTCCCCTCGGTGGTGATCTGGACGGCGATGTTGCCGCTGGCGGCATAGCCGTTCTGGGACGCGGGGCGGCCGTAGTTGATCGGGTTCCCCAGCGTGCCGATCGGGTTGCCCAGGCCCTTGGCGAACTTGAGCTTGCCGATATTCCCGCGAGCGTCGATGGCCAGCGCGTCGGTCGTGCCGCCGAACTGGGCCGAGTTGACGTAATCCAGGCCCGTCAGGCTGCTCTGGAACGGCTGTGACGACTTCGAGAACGTGGTGTTGATCGCGGAGCCGCTCACCTTGATCTTGTTGATCGCCGTGGTCTGGACCGCCGTGCGGCCGGTCGTGCCGACGGTCGGGAACTCGTACTCGAGACCCGCAGTATAGTTCGGGATGAGCTGGGTGGGGATGACCAGTAGGCTGTTGTTGATCGGCGGGAAGAGCGTCGTGAGGTTGGGCTCCTGGGTGACGGAGACGACGTTGAAGCTCTGGATCGCCCCGTTCACCACCAGGCTCACCGTCGGCGAGGTCAGCGGTCCGGTCGGGACTGTTCCGGTGTTGACGAGGCCGGTCTGTGGGTTCTGGGCGAACGCCGTGTCGTCGAAGACCGTGTTGTAGATGTGGTCGATCCGGATGTTGGGCTTGATCGTCAGCGGGGTCGACGGGTTGCCGATGATGACGCTGATCGGTTGCGGGTCCATCGAGGCCGGGAATCGGGCGTCGATCCCCTCGAATTGGAGGGTCCCTACGCCGCCGTGCAGGTTGATCCCGGTCGTCTGGTTCAAGAAACTCTCGCCCGGAGAGAGCGCGACCGAGCCCGGCGGGGTGATCGTGTCGGTCAAAACGAACCCATTGAGGGTGATCGACTTGACGCCCTGCTGGGCCTGGAGGCTGTTGAAGTAGACCTGGCCGAGCGTCGGGAGCTGGCTGTACTCGGTCATGGTCCGCGTCGACTGCTGGACCGTGCCGGTCAGGACCGATTGCGTTGGGCTGGTCCCGACGAGGGTGATCGTGTTGATGTTGTCGTCGAGGACCCCGTCATTGGGCGAGGTGTCTGTGACGATGATCTCGCCCGGCCCGGTCAGCCGGAGGTTCCAGGTATTGCCCTGACGATCCTGACCGGTGAGATTCTTCCCCTGGTTCTGGAAGGCCCCCAGCACGGCCGGGTTGGTCCCGATGGGATGGGAGATCTGGGCGGCCGGGACCGATCCCGGGTTCATTGGCGTCGGATTATTCGTGAGGGGGTAGGAGCCAATCGGGATGTACGGGGACTGGGCGAGCAATTGGCGGCTCTCCAGCACCTCCAGGTTCGACCCGAACCGGCGCCGGGCCGGGTCGGGTCGGGCAGACCGCCGACGCTTGGAATTCATGGAAGACTCCCTTCACCGACAGCCGTGGGGGGATGTCGCCCGTCGCCGTCATCGGGACGAGTCCATCCTTCACCATCGGGCCGTCGTCCGTGACTCGGATGGGCCGACCGGGGAACGTTCTCGCCGTGCACCGGCGGGCAGGCTCGGACGGCATCCAAACCGTCTCCGACGCTCGCCAACTCTTCGGCGCACCGAGTGAGGTTACGACCTAGTCTTCGACCCTCCGGCCCGCTGGACTTCATGCGTCGCGGCGGTTTGGGAAAGGCGGGGTGTCGAGAGAAGCGAGGGGAAGGATTAGCGCGAGGGGGACGGTGGGAGCAATCCGACGGCTCGTGCCTCGTCGTCGGCGATCTCGAAGATATTGACGAGCTTCATCACGGCGAAGATTTCCAAGACGTCCGGGAGGAGGCCGAAGAGGACCAGGTGCCCTTGCCGGGCCTCGATCCGCCGCTTCGAGCCGATCAGGAAGGCGATACCCGTGCTGGAAATGTAGTCGATCGCGCTCAGGTCCATCGCGACGAGGGGCGGCCCGTCCCCCTCGATCGCGGAGCCGAATGCTTGACGAAGGCCGAGCGCCTGGCCCTCGTTGAGGGCGGCGGAGTCGACGATCTTCATGAGCAGGATGTCGCCCTCCTCGCGGATCTGGAGCGGGCGCATGCGGTGAAATCCTCCCCTGGTGCTCGACCCCGGCCGTCGGCAGCCGTCTCCGGGATTCGGGACAAGTCGGATCGCCCTCGCGCCGATCCTCGTATGCATGGGCCGACTCGCGGCCTCGGAGACCATCGTTCCTATCCAATGTACACGATGAAGGGACCATGTGCCATGAAGCAAGCCCGGGGCCGAATGCTGATGGCGCTCCTCTTCCTCGCCTGCTCTCAGCAGGGCTGCGGCTGCGGCCATGACCGACAGATGGTCTATCCGGCCCCTCGGGGGGCGCCCGTGCAGGTCGACACCACCGACGGGGTCCGGGTCAAGGCCCCATTCGTCAACGTCCGGGTCCCGTCCTACCGTCCGTTGTCCCCATCGAAGGGGATCGATGTGCCGATGGTCGATCCCGATTGATCCGCCTTCGGCGAGGATCGGGGCGGGATCGTTCCCAACCGTTGTCGACTCCATTACACTGGTGATTCGGATGGGCTCCTCGCGCGATCGCGGGGGCCGGGTCGAAGAGGTCGTTCGGGGGATCGGCGTTGAATCGTTTCGTCTTGGGCCTCGTGGCCCTCTGGAAGTGCTGGACGGAGCCCGACTTCGCGAGCCGAGTCGAGGGGCTCCTGAGCAAGGCCCCGAGCGGCCCCGACCTCCGGGTCCTGGCCGTCCTCCAGCGGGACGGGCGTCTCGTCGATTTCCTCCAGGAGGACATCGACCCCTACACCGACTCACAGGTCGGAGCCGCCGTCCGCGACATCCACCGGGGATGCCGGAAGGCCCTCCGGGACTACCTGACCGTCTCGCCGATCCTGGCCGGGCAGGAGGATGCCGAGGTCACGATCGCCCCCGACTTCGACCCGGCCGCGATCCGGCTGACGGGCAACGTCCAGGGCTCGCCGCCGTTCCGAGGGGTGCTCAAGCACCACGGCTGGCGGGTCGAGTCGGTCCATCTTCCCGCCCTGCCGGGGGCCCGGGACGATTCGTCGGTCCTGGCCCCCGCGGAAGTCGAGATCTCGTGAGTCCTGTCCGGGAGCCGAGGTGAGCCCATGTCCCGCTTCGTCGTCGGCATCGACCTGGGGACGACCAACTGCGCCCTGGCCTTCGCCGAGGCCGGGGCCGAGGGTGATGGTCCCCCGCCGATCAAACCCCTGGCGGTGCCGCAGGTCGTCGGATTGAACGATGTCGGCGACCGGCCGGTCCTGCCTTCTTTCCTCTATCTGCCGTCCTCCAAGGAATTTTCGGCCGGCTCCCTGGATCTCCCCTGGACGAAGGGGGCGGAACGGGTCGTCGGATCCTTCGCCCGCGACCACGGGGCCAAGGTGCCCGGCCGGCTGATCGGCTCGGCCAAGAGCTGGCTGTCCCACGTCGGGGTCGACCGGAAAAGTCCCATCCTCCCCTGGGGCGCCCCCGACGAGGTCGCCAGAATCTCGCCCGTCCAGGCGTCGTCCGCCTACCTGGCCCACCTGCGCGACGCCTGGAACCACGCGGTCGCGGGCAAGAGCGCCGCCGACCGGCTCGAACGGCAGGACGTGCTCCTGACCGTGCCCGCCTCGTTCGACGCCGTCGCCCGGGATCTGACCGTCGAGGCCGCCCGGGCCGCCGGCCTGGAGAACGTGACGCTCCTGGAGGAGCCCCAGGCGGCCTTCTACGCCTGGATCGCGGCCCAGGGGGATCGGTGGCGGAAGCGGGTCAAGGTCGGCGACCTGCTCCTGGTCTGCGACGTCGGCGGGGGGACGACCGACTTCACGCTGATCGCCGTGACCGACCAGGGGGGCGACCTGTCGCTGACCCGACTGGCCGTCGGCGAGCACATCCTCCTGGGCGGCGACAACATGGACCTCGCCCTGGCCCACGCCGTCGCCGCCACCCTGCCCAACGGGATGGACGGCCTCGACTCGGCCCAGAGGGTCGCCCTCGGCCACGCCTGCCGGACCGCGAAGGAGGCCCTCTTCGCCGATCCCGGCAAGATGTCGAGCCCCGTCGCCGTCCTGGGCCGGGGCTCCAGGGTGATCGGCGGCTCGCTGAAGGCCGAACTGACCCGCGAGACGCTGAACGCGGTCCTCCTCGACGGCTTCTTCCCGCCCTGTGCCCCGGGCGACCAGCCGGCGAGAGGAAAGCGGGTCGGATTGACCGAGATCGGCCTGCCCTACGCCGCCGACCCGGCGATCACCCGCCATCTGGCCCGGTTCCTCGGCCGGCAGGCGGGCTCGCTCCACACCGGGGGTTCCTTCGTGACCCCCTCTGCCGTCCTGTTCAATGGCGGCGTCTTCAAGGCCGTCGAGTTGCGGAATCGGGTCGGCGAGGTCCTCTCTTCCTGGGCGGGCAAGCCCGTCCCGAGCCTGGAGACGGCCGACCTCGACCTCTCCGTGGCTCTCGGCGCGGCCTATTACGGCCTGGTCCGGCAGGGCAAGGGCATCCGGATCAGGGGAGGAGTCCCGAGGGCGTATTACGTGGGCGTCGAGACGTCGGCACCCGCCGTCCCGGGCGTGAAGCCGCCGATCAAGGCCCTGTGTGTGGTCAAGATGGGCATGGAAGAAGGGACCGAGTCCGACGTCCCCGGGCCCGAATTCGGCCTGGTCGTGGGCGAACCCGCCGAGTTCCGCTTCCTCGGCTCCACCACGCGCCGGGACGACGCCCCCGGGCTGATCCTCGACCGCTGGTCCCCCGACGATCTCCAGGAGCTCGCCCCGCTCGAGACGGCCCTGGTGCTCGAAGACGGGGCGGACGAGGGAGATACCGTCCCGGTCCGGCTGCACGCCCACGTCACCGAAGTCGGCACCCTCGACCTCTGGTGCCAGAGCACCCGGGACGACCGTCGCTGGAAGCTGCAATACAACGTCCGTGAAGGGGCCGAGGGCTGAGGGGCGACCCTCGCCGAGGTCTCTCGTCGGCCGGGCGAGATTTCGGGATCGATCCCGGGGAAAGTTGCCCGACAATCGTCCTCGATCCGGGTCGAAATCCGACTGATCAATTGCGAGGTATGAAGCGGTCCATTAAAATCCCTGCGACCTGGGACTGCGTACATCGCTCCATGGGTGGCTCGCCCGGGGATCGATGACGTGACCGGAGGTCGCGTGGGATGTCCGTGGTTCAACCGCCCGGGAGACGTTCGACCGCATGCCTCTCGAAGATCACCTGATGACCGAGGCCCTCAACCCGGCTTCCGAAAGGCTCGACACCCTCTCCGCCTCGCAGATCGTGGCCCTCATGAACGCCGAGGACGCCCGGGCCGTCGAGGCCGTCGGGGCGGAATCGGACTCGATCGCCCGGGCGATCGACGAGTTGACCGATCGGTTCGGCCGGGGAGGCCGGCTGATCTACGTCGGGGCGGGGACCTCGGGGAGGCTCGGCGTCCTGGACGCGTCGGAGTGCCCGCCGACCTTCAACTCGCCCCCCTCCATGGTCGTCGGGCTGATCGCCGGGGGGACGACGGCGCTGACCCGGGCCGTGGAGGGGGCCGAGGACGACCGAGAGAAGGGTCGGGAGGAGATCCGCTCGCTCGGCGTGGGCGATCGGGATCTGGTCGTCGGCATCGCCACCTCGGGCCGGACCCCTTACGTCCTCGGGGCCGTGGACGAGGCGAAGGCGCTGGGGGCCTTCACGGTCGGGCTGGCCTGCAACCGGCCGAGCCTCCTGGGAGAGCGGGTCGACCTGGAGATCGCGCTCCTGGTCGGCCCGGAGGTCCTCGCCGGCTCGACCCGGCTCAAGGCGGGGACGGCCACAAAGCTCGTCCTGAACATGCTGACCACCGGGGCGATGGTCCGGGTCGGCAAGACGATGGGCAACCGGATGGTCGACCTCCAGCCGACCAACGAGAAGCTCCGCATCAGGACCCGGCGAATCCTCCGGGAACTCGCGGGCATCGAGGACGATGAGGCGGCCGACCTGCTCGGCAGATGCTCGGGGAATCTGAAGCGGGCGCTGGTCGCGGCGCTCGGGGACGTCGCCCCGGGCCGGGCCGCCGATCTGCTCGAACAACACGGGGGGCAGGTCCGCCAGGCGGTCGCGCGGGCCCTGGAAAGGGCACCCCGATGACGTCCCCGCTGCTGATCGGCGTCGACGGCGGCGGGACCTCGACGACGGCCTGGCTGGCCGATTCGGAGGGCCGCGTCCTCGGCCGGGGCGTGTCCGGCCCCTCGAATCTCAAGGCGATCGGGGCCAATGCCGCGCGAGCCGGGCTGGAGGGCTCGATCGGCTCGGCCTTCCGGGATGCCGGCCGGGAGATCGCAACCGTCGAGGTCGCTTGCCTGGGCCTGGCGGGCTTCGACCGGCCGGAAGACAAGCATTGGCTGGAAGATTGGGCGAGGGGCACGGCCTGGGCTCGTCGGCTCCTCCTGGTCAACGACGGCGACCTGGTCGTCGCCGCGGGGACGCCGGACGCCTGGGGCGTCGGCGTGATCGCGGGCACGGGCTCGATCGCCGTGGGCCGATCTCGCGAAGGGCGGAAGGCCCGCGCCGGCGGCTGGGGCTACCTCTTCGGCGACGAGGGTAGCGCTTATGCCGTGGCCCTGGCCGGACTCCGCAAGGTCGCCTGTCATCAGGACGGCAGGGCCGGGGTTGACCCCGGAGGCCATCATCCCCTCACGGACAGGCTCTGCGGGGCCCTGGGGATCGCCGGCCCGGCCGAGTTGGTCTCGGCGGTCTACCGCGAGGGGATCGATCGGGCCCGGCTGGCATCGCTGGCGCCGGCGGTTGTCGCGGCGGCGGAAGAAGATCCGACGATCTCCGAGGAGATCCTGGGCCCGGCCGGCGTCGAGCTGGCCCGGGCGGTCCGGGCGGTCGCCCGGGCCGTCGAGATCGAGCCGGGGCCGCTGCCGCTCGCGATGGCAGGGAGCTTCCTATTGAATACACCACAGGTCTCTCGGGCCATGATCCATCGGCTGGTCGGATGGGGTTACGAGGTCGCGGAGGCTCCCGTCCCCGATCCGGTCGCAGGGGCCCTGGTCCTGGCCCTCCGGGACATGAATCCATGACCCCTCGCGTTGCAACCGGCCTCGATGTCTGGGTCACCCGGAAATTCGGCGACATCAGGGGTCTCCGCGTCGGGGCGATCGTGAATCCGACGTCGGTCGACGGCCGGCTGGTCCACCTCGCGGACCATCTCCGGCGAGCCGACGGCGTCCTGCTCGCCGCACTCTTCGGGCCCGAGCATGGGATCAGGGCCGATGCCCAGGACATGGTCGGAGTCTCCTCCGAGCTGGACGCCCGGACCGGGGTCCCCGTCCACACCCTCTACGGCTCGACGACCACCAGCCTGACCCCGACCCGAGATCAGCTCGACGGGCTGGACGCACTCGTTTTCGACGTCCAGGACGTCGGGAGCCGATACTATACGTTCGCGGCCACGATGCTCTTCGCGATGAAGGCCGCCGCTGAGCATGGACTGCGCTTCTTCGTGCTCGATCGGCCCAACCCGATCGGGGGCATGATCGTGGAAGGTCCGACGATCCGCCCGGGATTCGAGAGTTTCGTCGGCCCGCACCCGATGCCCATCCGGCACGGGATGACGGTCGGCGAGCTGGCCAGGATGTTCGTCGACGACCTCTCGATCGACCTCGACCTGACCGTGATCCCCTGTGAAGGCTGGCGACGGGCCATGTTCTGGCGGGAGACGGGGCTCCATTGGGTCATGCCGTCGCCCAACATGCCGACCCCCGAGACGGCGCTGGTCTATCCCGGCGGCTGCCTGATCGAGGGGACTAACCTCTCCGAAGGTCGCGGGACCACGCGACCGTTCGAACTCTGGGGCGCCCCCTGGATCGCGCCCGAGCCGCTGGCCGAGCCGGCCCCCTGGTCCGAGGGTGCCTTGCCGCGACCCTGCGCCTTCCGGCCCACGTTCCACAAGCACGCCGGCAAGGTCTGCCTGGGCGTCCAGCCCCATGTCGAGGACCCGACCCGATTCGCTCCGGTCGCGTTCTACACGGGGATGCTGTCCGGGGCCTGGGCCCAGCGTCCCGACCTTTTCGCCTGGCGTACCGAGACCTTTGAATTCGTCGCCGATCCGATCGCCATCGACCTGCTCTACGGCTCCGACCGCGAGCGGCTCCTGATCGAGGACTTCCCGACGCCTGATGACCTGGAAGACCTCCGCGCGGAATGGAAGGTCGAGGAGGCGGAATTTCTCGAAAAACGGGCCCCTCATCTTCTCTATGAGGATTGAGAACGATCGCTCGGCTTGTGGGTGCAGGCCCCGGTTTGTTTTCAGAGACCTTATCCAGATTCCCTACTTCACGTAGTTTTGTATGGGCGGAAGGGGCGGTGGTG
>JAJYDH010000199.1 GCA_021777685.1 Planctomycetota bacterium
TTCCGATCTGCAGGACCATCCGCAGTCCCTGGCGGTCTCGCATGTCCTCGACGTGCATCAGCCGGCCCAGCTTCATGATCGCCACGCGATCGGCGACCTGCTCGACCTCGGAGAGGACGTGGCCCGAGAAGATCACGGTCTGACCGGCCCGCTTCGCCTCGGCGACGAGGCCCAGGACGTCGGCCCTCGCCGACGGGTCGAGGGCCGAGGTGGGCTCGTCGAGGATCAGGATCTGGACCGGGTCGGAGAAGACCTGGGCCAGGGCCAGCTTCTGCTTCATGCCGGTCGAGTAGTTGCGGACCTTCCGGCGGAGGTCGAGCCGCATGATCCGCTCGGCGATCGCGACGGCCCGGTCGAGGCCCTCCCCGCCCCGGAGCGACGCCAGGAACTTGAGGAAGCCGAGCCCGCTCATCGAGCCGATGAGACGAAGCTCGCCCGGCAGGTACGAGACCACGTTGCGGACGTCCAGGCTCTGCCGCCAGGCGTCGAACCCGGCGACCGTCGCCCGGCCCGAGGTGGGCCGGAGGAGCCCCAGGAGCAGGCGAATCGTGGTGGTCTTCCCCGACCCGTTCGGTCCCAGGAGCCCGTAGACTTCCCCCTTGCGGACCTCCATCGTCAGGTCGGACAGGGCGAGCGTCGCCCCGTAGCGCTTGGTCAGGCCCTCCGTCGCGATCATTCCAACCCATCCCTCCGAGACCAGCGGCCCCCGGCAGGCGGAGCCGGCAAGGTCGAATCAGTTGAACCCATCCGGGCCGGGGCGTCAATCGCCGGCCGAGGACCCTCCGGGCCGATCCGCCTTCCCTTTTCCCGGGATCTCATTACGATCTCCCCGGATTCTGGACGGACCCTCGACGACCAGCCCGAAGGAGCAGACCCGTCATGGACGACGCCAAGGCCAAGGCCCCCACCCCGCCCCGCAAGCGTCGGCGACTCTGGAAGGTCTTCGGAGCCCTCGGGCTACTGACGATCGGCCTCGTCTGGGCGTTGCCCTGGATGCTCGGCACCCCGCCGGCCCGGGGCTGGCTGGTCGACCAGATCAACGCCCAGCTCGCGCCGGGGTCGGTCGAGCTGGATGGCCTCGGCGGGTCGTGGACCGGGCCGATGGAGCTGTCCGGCGTCGCCCTCCGCGACCCGAAGGGGAAGCTGGTGCTGGGCGCCCGGCGGGTCATCCTCGATCGGGGCATCCTCGGCCTGCTCGCCGACCGTTCGGACCTCGGGACGATCACGATCGAGGGGGCGACCGTCGACGTCGAGCGGCGGGCAGACGGCTCGGTCGACGTCCTCGAAGCCCTCGCCTCGATCCTCAAATCCGACCCCGTGCCGCCCCCGGCGGCCGGCCCCGTACCGGCGCCGGCGCCGCCCTCGTCCCTGCCGACCGTCTCCGTCGTCCTCAAAGGGGGGACCTTGCGGGTTGTCAGCCCCGAGCTGGTCGAGCCGATCGCGGCCGGGACGCTCGATGGGACGGTCTCGATCGCACCGAACAAACCCATCGAGCTGGCCGCCACCCTGGGCGACGAGGGCCGATCGCTGGAGATCCGGGCCAGGCTCGACCCGAACACCGTGGCCGACCCGCCGGGCGACCGATCCTTGACGGTGGTCGGGAAAAGCTGGCCGATCCACGTCCGGCAGGGAGGGGTCGAGGCCCGAGGCCGATTCGACGGGACGCTGGGGGCGAGCCAGGCGGGCGGACTCTGGACCCTCAAGGGCGATGCCGCGCTCCTGGCGGTCGAGGCGACCGGCGCGGCCCTGCTCGGCGACCGCCTGACGCTCGATCGGGTCGCCGCGGCCTGCGACGCCCACCAGTCCCCGACCGGCTGGTCGGTCGGCAAGTTCGAGCTGACCAGCCCCGTGGCCTCGCTCAAGGCCGAGGGGACCGTCCCCGCCTTCGAGGGCACCCCCGCGCAACTCCGGGGGCGGGTCGACCTCGCCGCCCTGGCGAAGATGCTCCCCCATGCCATGAGGCTCCGCGACGGCCTGGCGATCGACCAGGGGGCCGTCAACCTCGCCGTCGACCTGAGCACCCAGGGCGGTATCGAGCGGGCCGCGCTGACCGCCAGCCTGGACGACTTCGCCGCGATCGAGGCCGGAAAACGGGTTGCGCTCCGCGAGCCGGTCCGCCTGTCGGGCGCGGCCGGCCGGGCGGGCCAGAAGGTCACGGTCGAGGCGCTGGACGTCAAGGCCGCCGGGATCGACCTCCAAGGCTCGGGCGACCTCGAATCGGGGGCCAGGGTCTCCGGGTCGGTCGACCTGGCCGTCCTGATGGCGCAGCTCCGCGACGTCCTCGACCTCGGGGCCTTCGACCTCTCCGGCCACGCCCGGGTGGCCGGCGACTACCGGCGGCAGGCCGACGCCTTCAAGGCCCGGCTCGCGGCCGACTGCAAGGATCTCAGGGTCGCCGGCCTGACCGCCGAGCCGATCGTCCGCGACAAGTTCCGCCTCGACGCCTCGACCGCCGGCCTGACCCGCCCCGACGGGACGCCCGCCGACTGGCGGGAGGCCCGGCTCGACCTCACGGCCGGCGACGTGAAGCTCGACCTGATCGCGACCGACCGCGACGGGGCGATCGCCCTGGCCGCCGGCGCCGGGATGGACGTGACCTCGCCGGTCGTCGGCCGGGCCGAGGCCAGGGCCGCCTTCCGCCGCGATGGCTCCGTTTGCGAGATCGAGGAACTCCGGGCCACGCTCACGCCCGCCGACCCGAAGGCCGCCGCGGGCGCGGTGGCGACGGCCTTCAAGGGCCGGCTCGACCTGGCGACCGGCGAGGGCTCCTTCGAGCCGATCCCCGGCCTGCCCGTCGAGTCGATCGGCCTCGGGGCCGACGGGGCGAAGCTGACAGGGCTCGGCAAGGCCGATGTCCCGCTCCGGATCGACGCCGCCCTGATCGGCGACCTCGCGGCGCTCGACCGGCTCCTCGCCGCCTGGTCCGGCTCGGCCTTGAAGGGGCTCGGCGGGGCATGGTCGGGCCGCCTGGCGGTCGTCCGGTCGGTCGACGCGAAGATGGACGTGGACGGGAAGATTGATGTCCCGAACATCCTCGCCCCGGGCCTGTCCGGCCCGGTCTCGCTGGCGGTCAAGGCCGGCTATTCGCCGAAACTCGACCGGCTCGACCTGGCGACGGCCGACCTGTCGACCGGGCTCGGGCGGGTCGTGCTCGTGGGCAGCCTGGGCGAGATGTCGGCCCGGAAGCTGATGGACCTGACCGCTACGGTCGAGCCCAACTGGGCGACGGTCGACCCGCTCGTGGCGAAGTCGGTCGAGGAGAACGCCCGGGTCCGGGCGAACGTCCGGCCGATCCACCTTGTCGGGGCGCTCCAGGCCGACACGATGGCCCAGCGGCTGAACCAGATCGCGGGCGAGGTCGGGCTCGACCTGACGATGGCCGAGGCGTTCGGCGTGAACCTGAAGCCGACCCCGGTCGTCCTCAAGCTCGGCGGCGGGAAGGCGGTCTTCGACCCGATCGTGACCGCGATGAACGACGGCCCGGTGCTGATCCAGGCCCATCTCCGGCTCGACGACCTCGGCGGCGTCTGGCTCCAGCTCGACCCCTGCCGGATCGAGAAGGCGGGGATCAACGAGGCGGTCTCGAACTCGGTGCTGGCCTACGTCGCCCCGGTGCTCGCGAAGTCGACGAAGGTGACGGGCAAGGTCACGGTCGCGCTCAACGGCGGCTCGGTGCCGATCACGGCCGCCGGGGCGCTGGCCCTCGACGGCGCGGTCGCCTTTCAGGACGTCATCTGCGACCCCGGCCCGCTCGGGTCCGAGGTCGCCACGATCACCGGCCGGTCCTCGGCGACGATCCGGCTCGACCAGACGATGATCGTCAACGTCGCCGACGGCCGGGTCCGGCAGACAGGGCTGTCGATCCCGATCGGGGGCGGGACCACGGTGGCCATCGACGGGACGGTCGGATTCGACGAAACATTGGACCTCAGGGCGACGATCCCGCTGACCGCCCGCCTCCTCGGCATCGACCCGAAGATCGCCAAGGTCCCCCCCGGCAGGTCGATCGTGGTGCCGGTCGGCGGGACCTTCGCCCGGCCGGCCGTCGACCGCCAGTCGCTGCGGGTCGCCTTCCGAGAGGCGGCCAAATCGATGGCCGGCAAGGAGCTGGAGGCCGAGGCCAACCGACTGCTCGACCGGATCGCCGGCCCGAACCCGCCCGACGGCGAGCCGAAGACCCGGCCGGCCCGGAAGAACCCGCTGGGCGACCTGGAAAGCCTCGGGCGTGAGATCCTCGATCAGAAAAGACCGTGACGATCCTCACGACCTGGATGCGTGCATTCCGCCTCCCTCTCCCCTTGGGAGAGGGTCGGGATGAGGGTCGTGGCCGTACAGATGACGATCGTTCGGGTCCTTCTTTCAGACCGTTGGCGATGCGACGTCCCTCACCCCCGACACCTCTCCCAGAGGGAGAGGGGAGGAAGACGGGCCCGCTCTTGCTTTCATGGTCGGAGCGGCCTCAGAGCCAGATCTTGAGCCGGCGCTTGAGGTTCTCCGGCAGCCGCTTCTCGACGATCCGCTGGATCTGGTCGGGGTGGAGGCGGGTGCTGAAGTGCGAGGCGATCACCCAGTCGTTCTCGAACCGATCGGCGCGGGCGATGATGTCGTCGAGGTGGGTGTGGCCGAACTTGTGGATCTTCTCGGGCCGCTCCTGGGGGGCGACGAAGGTCATCTCCAGGATCAGGATCTCGGCCCGGTAGATCTCGGGCAGGACGTCGAGCCCGTGGGGGGCGGTGTCGCCCAGGTAGGCGACCTTGGGGATGCGAGTCTCGGCCGAGACCTCGACGCCCGAACGGCGGAGGTCTCGGATCGCCAGGTCGTCGCCGATCAGGTGCTGGTACTCGGGCTTGAGCTTCTTGCGCCGCTCCCAGACGAGGTATCCGATCGATGGGATGGTGTGACGGGTCGCGAACGGGGTGACGACCAGCTCTCGCGAGAGTTCGATCTCCTGACCGGGCTTCACGCCGACGAGCCTCGCCGGCATCCGCCCCCGGTCGAGCTTCTGGAAGGCGCGGAGGAGCTGTTCGACCCCTTCGACGGCCTCGGCCGGGAGGTAGATCGTCGGCGGCTCCATCTTCATCATCCGCCGACGGGCCACGTAGACCGGCAGCGCGGCGATGTGGTCGAGGTGGGTGTGCGAGATGAACCAGCTCGGCGTGGCCATGAACGACCAGGGCTGGGCGCCGAGGTCGAACCCCAGCTTCAACTCGGGCACCCGCCAGTACGTCTGGACCGCCGCCCGCGAGTACCCCTCCAGCGTCAACCCCTTGTGCTCCAGGGTCCGCACCGGTGCGTTGTCCACCGGGTGGTCGAGCGACTCGACCGTCATGTCCATGCCCATGTCCGTCGCCAACACCGCCTCCCGTCTCGACCCATGCCCGGCGCGGCCCGCTTCGCTTCCTCTCCTCGCGGGCCAAGCGGCCGATTATAATCAAACGACGTGCCGGCGGTCAGGTCGGATTCTCCAAGGTCCCAGAGCCTCGGCTTGACCCTCGGGTTCGCCCTCGATCGGAATCCATGACCAACGACCGACCGACCCCGACCCTCGTCTTCGGCCCGGCCTACCTCGATCGGGTGATCCGGGTCGACCGCCCGCTCGTGGACCCCGCCCTCGGCGGACGGCCGCTCGACGGGAGCGTCGACGGCCGGCGGATCGAGGAAGGCGAGGGGCTGACCCTGCTGGACCCCCTCGGGAGCCGGATCGTCGTTGAACTCCCGGAGGGTTGGCCGGGGCCTCGGGGGACGATCGGCCTTTCCCGGCCGCTCTCCGAGAGGGCGGCCGGCTGGTCGAGGGCCGTCCGGGGGGTCGCCTGGGCGGACGACCTGGGCGGGATGGGCTCGGGATTCGCGGCGGCGCTGGGGGGCGATCTGGTGAGCGCCCTCGGGCCGGAGGACGACCCGGGGAGCCGGGCCGTCGCGGGGCTGCTCGCGAGGTCCGGCATCCGCCATCATCCGATCCGGATCGGCGTGGCCGAGGCCGACTGGACCCTCCTCGTCACCAGCGGCAAGTTCGGCGACAAGCTCCCCGTCGGCTTCCGGGGGTGCCACGCCTCGCTGACCGGCCTCGGACCGTGGGCAGGCCGCCCTTGCAAGCTCCGGGTGGTCGCCGCGCTGCCGAACCGGCTGGCGGCCGAGGCGCTCCGGGGGCCCGCCGAGGTCCGCGCCTTCGCCCCGGCCCTGCGGAACATGATCGACCGCGACCCGCCCGTCTCGTCATTCGTCGACGCGATCGACGTCCTGAGCTGCAATCGGGGGGAATGGGAAAGCCTGGACGACCGCGAGCAGGTGGCCTGGCAGGTCTCGATCCTGGCCGTGACCGACGGGCCCGACGGGGCGACGGTCCGGTTCACGACGCCCGACGGCGACGCCGGCCTCGTCCAGGTCCCGGCCTTCCCCAGGGCCCGCCCGCCTCGCGACACCAACCGCGCGGGCGAGGCGTTCGCCTCGACCCTGCTCGCGACCCTCCTCGGCGCCGGCTGGACGCCCGGAGTCACGCCGCCCGACCTGGCCCGGCTCGCCGCCGAGCGGGCCTCGGCCGCCTCGGCGCTCGTGATCGGCCGCGACGAGTTCGGCTTCCCGACCCCCGCCCAGGTCGACGAGGCCCTCCGCGACGGCCGGGTCGGGTGATCTGCCGATCGCGAAACTCGCTGGAATGCCGCGGCCATCCGGGTTAGTGTGGCAGGCTCGGCCCGGGGAGGCCGGGGACGATGTCGCGGGAGAGCATGCCGATGAGATTCGCTCGCCGGGGGCTGGTGATGGTCGCGATCATTTGCGGGCTCCTCGCCTCGGCCCGCTGGACGCTCCTGGCGCAGGAACGGGCGGGCAAGGCCCAGCCCCGGGCGAAGGGCGAGGCGGCGGCCCCTCGCGCGGCCGGGGGCCCGGTCTCACTCCAGGACGCGATGCTCCGGCCGTTCGACCTGCCGTTCGGCGAGGAGACGACGCTGGAGGAGGTCCGGCAGTTCCTCGCCAGGTCGCTCGGGGCCCAGGTCATCCTCGACCGCGCGGCGCTCGATCGCCTGGAGCTGGAGCCCGAAGATACCGTCCAGCTCGACCTCAAGGGGGTCCGCCTCAAGGTGGGGCTCAAGCTCCTGCTCGACCAGGTCGGGCTGGCCTATCGCGTGGTCCCCGAGGACAACCTGCTGATCCTGACCGAGCCCGAGTCGTCCGACGACCCGGCCGTCCGCGTGCTCGCCGAGATCAAGGCGATGCACCGGGAAATCCACGACATCCAGGACGCCGTCGACGACCTCCGCGACCTCGTCGAGGAAGAACTCGGCATCGAGCCCGAGAAGGCGAAGAACCACACGACGATCGTCGGCCTCGGGCGGCCGAAGGGCCCGAAGCGGCCCCGACGACCGACCGCCCCTCGCGCCCCGTCCGGAGCCCGGGGCTGATGATACGCCGTCGCGACACGATCGAGGTCGCCGAGGATGCCCCTCGGCCTCCGGCCCGGACCGGCCGCCGGAAGCCGGCCGAGCCGCCGGGCTGGTCGGCCTGGCTGGGCGACCCCCGGACGGCGGTCCTGGCGTTCCTCGCCTCGGCCCTGCTGCTCGGCGGCGGCCGGAAGCTGCTCCAGGGGGTCCGCGCCCGTCGGGCGGTCGCCGCGTTGGAGGGGTTGGACCCGGTCCCCGAGGAGGTCGAGGCCGCCGCCGAGCACGGCCGGGCCGGCCTGATCGACCTGTTCCGGCTCCTCGGGACGGCCGAGAAGCCCGAGGTCCGCGACGCCGCCGGCCGGGCCCTGGCGACCCTCTGGGCCCGCGACGAGCTGATCGTCGAGGAGGAAAAAGGGCTCGTCCGCCGCGGGTTCGCCGTCACCTGGAGGGCTCGCCGGCGCTACCCCCGGGCCCTGCGGGCGCCGATCCCGATCGAGGCGTCTTACGGCGTGCCGTTCCTGGTCGAGGGCGGGCCGGGCGTGAGGCCGTCGAGCCTCGTCTGGTCGCACCGGATTCTCGGAGCCGAGAGGGCCGGGCTGGAAGAATGGACCCCCTGGCGGGAAGGGCCGGGGGTCGCCCGGTTCGCGGTCGATCCCTCCGACTTCCCGACCCTCGGCCCGCACCGGCTGGTCCTGGCGAGCAAGGTCCGCGTCGTCGGCCTCACCGACAACTGGGAGGTCGAGCTGCCGCACGTGCCGTTCTCGTTCGAGTTCGACCCGATCCTGGCCGTCGAGGCGCTCCTGACCCTCCCCGACTCGGCCCGAGAGGCGGTCTTCGAGAAGTCCATCCGCCTGGAATCGCCCGAGGACGTCGAGGGAGCATCGAATCACCTCGACCTCAACGCCGACCTGGTGCTCCGCAACCCGCCCGACCTGATCGTGAGCCCCCCCCTGCCCTGCGACCTGGCCCACAGGCTGGCGATCGAGTTCGAGGGCATCCCGGGCCAGTTCCGGGTCGGGCAGGTGATCGTCGGCGGCCAGGGGGCGGGAGCCTCGGGGACCTCCCGGACGTTCCGTTTCCCGCGAGTGCCGATCGCGGGCCTCCCCGCCGACGCGATCGACCGGCCCGGCGAAAGGCGGCTCCGCGCCATCCTGACCGCCGACCCCGACCTCGGCTGGACCGACCCCGACGTCCGCTCGGTCTGGCCAGGGACGATCGTCACCGGATGGGCGGCCGTCCGGGTCATCCGACGATGAGGCATTTCGGATTTCCTTGCAGGGCGGGTGAGCGATGGCGAAACCCGCCGGAGACGGCATCGCCGAGCGTTGGTGGGTTTCGCTACCGCTCACCCGCCCTACAAGGTTAAGATAAACGTCGAGGAGAGGTTTCCCCATGTTCGCGATCGAGACGGCGGGGCGCTGGCTGCTGATCGGCGTCGAGGGGGTGGCCCTCTTCCTCGCGGCGTCGGTGCTGTTCGACGTCGTCCATTACGTCCTGCACCTGCTCCTCAAGTCGCCCTCGGCCCTCCTCAGGCGGGTCGGGGCGATGCACCAGGCGCACCACGACTTCTTCACGGACTCGCTCCGGTTCGACGAGCGATACGCGCGGGCGAACCTGCTCTGGCACATCATCCCCGAGTATGCGAACCAGGTGGCCTTCACGCTGCCGGGCTACTTCCTTCTCGGACCCTGGCCGGTGGCCGTGGCGCTCGCGATCGAGACGACCATCTTCGTCATGGTCGTCTTCCGGATGGGGATGGACGAGCATCACATCGCGGCCGAGGCCCGATCGGGGCGGAGGAATCACGCCGCCGGCCTGTTCGTCACGGCCGACTATCACTCGCTCCACCACGTCCACCCGGATCGATATTACAGCTCTTACGTGACCGTCTTCGACCGGATCATGGGGACCGCCTGCCAGGTCGCCGGGCGGACGGTCGCCCTGACAGGCGCCTCGGGCGCCTTCGGCTCGGCGATGGCCCGGCTCCTGGAGCGCGAAGGGGCCGAGGTGATCCCGCTCAAGCATGGCCGCGACTTCACCGCCGGCGACGCCTCGGCCGCCGACGAGACCCTCCGCGCGGCCGACATCCTGGTCCTCGGCCACGGGGCGAAGGGGGACGGGGCGATGGCGGCGAATTGCGACTCGTTCGTCGCCCTGATCGAGCGTTTCAAGGCCCTCCGGTCGTCCCCGCTGAGCCCGATCGAGGTCTGGGCGGTCGGGTCGGAGATCGAGGCCCATCCCAGCTTCGGCGACCCGGTCCTGGAAGGCTACAGCCGCTCCAAGCGGGCCTTCGCCCGCCACGCCCGGCGGTATTACGCCGACCGTGGCCTGATCTATCGCCACGTCGTCCCCTCGGCCTTCCGATCGGCGATGGGGCCGGGCCTGATCTCGGGCGAGACGGCCGCGAAGGTCGCCCTGTTCCTGATCCGCCGGGGCTTCCGCTACGTCCCGGTCACTTATACGGGGGTCGCGCTGGCGAACTATTTCAAGTTCGCCTGGTTCACCCGGCCCGCCCCGGGACCGGCGAAGCCGCCGCTCGTCGCGGAAGGTCGTCGGCCGCTGGAGCCGGCCGTCGGCCCGTGAGGCAGGCCGGGCGGCATCGGTCACCACTTGTCGATGGGCCCGGACGGCACCGGGACCCTGGGCTCGAAGTGGCCGGGGATCGGCGAGGCCGGGCCGAAGTCGCGGATCGCGGCGACCGTGTCGTCGAAGACCTTCACGCTCTCCAGGTTGATCAGCCGGTGGTAAAGTTCTTTCCTGGGCCTGATCGCATGGGCGTACCACTTGAGGATCTTGCGGAACTGGAGGCAGGCGCTCCGCTCCCCCCGGCCCTCCACCAGCCGGTGGAAGTGGGCGACCATCGCGTCGACGCGCTCGTCGAAGGTCGGCTCGGGGCCGGGGTGGCCGTGCTCGGACCAGTGGACGAGTTGGCGGAAGAAGAACGGGTTGGACAGGGCCCCCCGGCCGATCGAGATCGCGGCGCAAGATCGGA
>JAJYDH010000200.1 GCA_021777685.1 Planctomycetota bacterium
GGTCGAGCCAGGGGGGCGACCCGCCGGTCCAGCGCGGGCACTTCTTCGCGATCGTCGACGAGGCCGACTCGATCCTGATCGACGAGGCCCGGACCCCGCTCATCATCGGGGCCAACAACCAGCCCACCCAGGAGGAGGCCGCCGCCTACCTCGGCGCCGACCACCTGGCCGCCACGCTGATCCGCGGCAAGGACTTCAAGTACGACCCGGCCGAGCGCAAGGCCGAGCTGAACGCCGCCGGCCGCCGGAAGGTCCAGGTCGCCGCCGGCCACTCGTCGTTCGTCACCCTGACCGTCGACGGCCTCTACGAGTACGTCGAGCGTGCCCTCCGGGCCCAGATCGCCTATCTCAAGGATCGCGACTACGTCGTCTTCAACAACGAGATCGTGATCGTCGACGAGTTCACGGGCCGGATGATGCCCGGCCGCCAGTGGCAGGACGGCCTCCATCAGGCGATCCAGGCCAAGGAGCGGCTGGAGATCACCCTGGAGACGATCACCGCCGCCCGCGTGACCGTCCAGGACTTCTTCCTCCGCTACAAGAAGCTGGCCGGGATGACCGGGACGGCGGCCTCGGACGCCCGCGAGCTGAAGCGGGTCTACAAGGTGAACGTCTTCAAGGTCCCGACCAACCGCCCGGGGCGGCGGGCGTGGAAGCCCGACCGGGTCTTCTCGACCGAGGCCGAGAAGTTCCAGGCCGTCGCCGATCAGATCGTCGAATGGCACAAGAAGGGCGTCGCGATCCTCGTCGGCACCCGGTCGATCGAGAAGTCGGAGCGGCTCAGCGCCCTGCTGAACGCCGAGAAGATCGAGCACCAGATCCTCAACGCCAAGAACCACGAGATCGAGGCCCAGATCGTGGCCCAGGCGGGCGGGCCGGGCAAGGTCACGGTCGCGACCAACATGGCCGGCCGGGGGACCGACATCAAGCTCGACCCCGAGATCGCCGCCAAGGGCGGGCTCCACGTCATCGGCACCGAGCGCCACGAGTCGCGCCGGATCGACCGCCAGCTCGCCGGCCGGTGCGCCCGCCAGGGCGACCCCGGCTATTGCCAGTTCTTCGTCTCTCTCGAAGACGAGATCATCGAGGCCTACGGCGAGAAGCCCGCCATCCGGCTCCGCAAGCGCCACGCCGGCCGGGGCGAGCTGACCAGCGGCGCGATGCGCCGGCTCGTCCTCTCGGCCCAGGCCCGCAAGGAACGCCAGCACTACCGCGACCGCAAGCTCCTGATGAACTACGAGAAGCAGCGGGCCGACATGCGCAAGAACATGGGGCTGAACCCCGTGCTGGGCTGAGCCGACGCCACCCTACAATTTTGGACTCAGCCGACGATGGCAACTCGCCGGTCGTTATGTTCTAGTCTTCTCGTGGAGATCCTCCCTTGAAGACGGGGCCGGGGCGACATGGACATCATCTATCGTTACGACCCGTATCAGCCGATCCCCGCCCAGGAGTGCAACACTCCCGACGATGCCGAGCGATCGCTCCGCGACGGCAATCTTCGCCACGAGGACATGGTCGCGAAGGTCCGGGCCGAGGTCATGGGGGGCGACGCCGGCCGGCCTGTGGTGATCCCCTCCAGCCCGCTCTCGCTCGGCCTCTCGTTCGTCCGAGGCGAGGCCCCGGTCCAGCACCCGTTCGCCCTGGTCCTGGGCTGCTCCGACGCCCGGGCCCCGATCGAGATCATCTTCGACCGGTCGAGCAACGAGCTGTTCATCGTCCGGGTGGCGGGCAACGTCCTGGGGACGGAGTGCCTGGGGAGCCTGGAGTATGCGGCCCGGAATCTCTCCAGAGACCTTCGGCTCGTGGTCGTCCTGGGGCATAGCGGCTGCGGGGCGGTCGCGGCGGCCGTCGAACTTTACCTGGACCCGTCCGGATACGGGGCGATCGCCGCGACGCACTCGCTCAGGACCATCATCGACCGCATCCTGTTCGTGGTCCGGATCGCCGACAAGGCCCTGGAGCGGCGCTGCGGGCCCTCGGCGTCGTCGGAGCCGGGCTATCGCGCGGCGCTCTGGGAGATGGCCATCTACCTCAACGCCGCCCTCACCGCCCACGACCTCACCCGGGAGTTGGGATTCACCGACCCCGACGGGCCGGTCCGCGTGGTCTACGGCGTCTACGACATCTCCAGCCATCGGGTCGGGGCCAGCCCCCGGGCCGACCGGACCTTCAACCCCGCGCCGCGATCCAACGAGGACTTCAACGCCCTCAGCGACCATCTGGCCGATGTGGTCCTGTCCTGCGGCCTCCTCAAGAAGGCCGACGTCTGACCCTCACCGGACGGTCCGGATCTCCTTGTCGAGCCGTTCGAGGTCGCCCAGATGGTCCCTGGCGACTTCGACCCGCCTGGCCGGATCGGACTTCTCGCGGAGCGCGGCGAGGTACGCCCGGAATTTCGGGAGCCTGGCCGGGTCCTTGAGCATCTTGTGGACGAACATCCAGCTCTCGGCGTAGGCGACTTGCTGGGTTTTCTCCTCGTTAAGCAGCTTGTCGTCGGCCAGGAGCGTGGCGAGCGGAATCCACCCGACCCCGGCCCGGCGCCCGAGTTCGAGCCCCCGGCCTCGCCGAAGGTTGACCGCGCCGATGTCCCCCTTGTGTCGTGGCCGCCAGGTCTCGCCGTAGGTCGCGAGCCCTTCGCTGACGCAGAGGGGGACGTCCGCCTTGCGGTCGAGGACGCCCGTGTTGAAGGTGAGCTGGTGGACCGTCTCGTGGACCAGCGCCAGCGTGTTGTCCTGCTCGGCGACCGGAGCCCTGGGGTTGGCGCCCGTCCCCCGGAAGTCGAACATCACCAGCCGGTTGGCGTCCAGGTCGAAGTGGCCGCCGATCGCCTCGTCGACGAACCCCCCCTCGAACATGGCGTAGGACTTCGGCCCGAGCAGGATCACGACCGTGAGCTTGTCCTTCGGCCAGGTCAGCTCGAATCCCTTGCTCTCGAAGTGTTTCCGATAATCGGCCGCGACCGCCTCGCAGATCGCCAGGGCCTCCTTGCGGAACCGCTCCGGGGCGTCGCCCACCCCCCGGTAATGCTCCGTCTCCGACTCGTCGAACGGCTCCATCCCCGCCTTCCGGGCCTTCGCCTTGATCGCGTCGATGCTCTCGTCCGCCTTCGCTGGGTCCATCCCGAGGCCGAGGCCGGCGAGCGTGCCGAGGAGACAGGAGCGCCGGGAGATCGGTGTCGTCCGACGATTCATGGTCGATCGCCCTCCGTCGGGGATGCGGGATCGGGGCCGAAGATGCTGGGCATCCGCTCGTTGAGTTCCTCCTGGACCTTCGACCAGTCGCGCTCGACCAGCAGAAACAGCGCCTCCTCGAACAGGGCGGCGACGGACGGGTATTCGCCGCTCTCGACCTTCTGCCGGACGACCTGCTCGATCTCCGGATGCAGGGGGACGTCCATGGTTCGCGCCGCCGATGGGTTCGAGGTGGGGTCGGGATCGAGGACGTTGGCCACTCGTCCTGTATTCATGGTAGCACCGACGGGCCGGGGCGAGAATGGGCGGGTTGACCCGGGCCGAATGCTGAGATAAACTTTTGCTTCCCAATCGGTTCCGTCAATCGAGGGGTGGCAATGGGTTCGGAAGTTCGTCGGTCGTCCTGTTACCTGGGGCTCGACCTGGGCGGGACGAACATCAAGGCAGGCGTGGTCGACGACTCGGGCCGGCCGCTCTCGTCGGTCAGCGGGGCGACCCGCGCCGCACTCGGGCCCGAGGCGGGGCTCGACATCCTCGGAGAGGTCGCGACCCGGGCGTTGGCGGCCGGCGGGGTCGATTGGTCGGAAATCGCGGCCGTCGGCCTGGGCGCGGCCGGGACGCTCGACGCGGCCGAGGGGCGGGTCGTCGACGCCTCGAACCTCCCCGGCTGGGACGGGTTCCCGCTCGGCCCGAGGGCCCAGGAGCGGCTCGGGCGGCCGACGGTCCTCCTGAACGACGCGAACGCGGCGGCTTTCGGCGAATACTGGGCGGGGGCCGGGCGAAGTACCGGGAGCCTGGTGCTGTTCACCCTCGGCACCGGGATCGGCTGCGGGATCGTCGAATCCGGCCGGATTCTGGAGGGGCGGCACGGCCTCGGCGGCGAATGCGGGCACATGACGATCCAGATGGACGGCGGCCGGCCCTGCTCGTGCGGCAAGACGGGACACCTGGAAGCCTACGCCTCGGCGACCTCGGTGGTCCGCCGGGCCGTGGAGGCCCTGGAAGCCGAGCCGGATTCGAGCCTCCGGGCCTCGCTCGAAGACGGGTCGCTCAGTTGTCGGGTCATCGCCGAGCGGGCCGTCGAGGGCGACCGACTGGCAAGCCGCCTGATGAGGGAGACCGCCCGCTGCCTGGGGATCGGCGCGGCCAACGTGATGCAGACGGTCGACCCGGAGTTGGTCCTGTTCGGCGGCGGGATGATCGCTGCCGGCTCGTCATTCCTGAAGGCGATCCGGGCCGAGGTTAGCGAGCACGCCTCTCCCGCCGTCTCGGGCCGGACCCGCGTCGAGTTCGCGGCCCTCGGCGGCGAGGCCGGCTTCATCGGCGCGGCCGGCTGGGCGCGGAAAGCCACCATCGGGCCCTGACCGGGGATCGCGCCGAGAACCGAAAGTGGTACGATGGCGTAGAATCCTCGAAGGATGCCCCGCGTAGCCTGGTCGCCCTCGCCGGCCCGCCTCTTACCTACCCATTTGGGACGCACATGGCCTTCGATCCCAGGTTCATCCGCAACTTCTCCATCATCGCCCACATCGACCACGGCAAGAGCACGCTGGCCGACCAGCTCCTGCTCCAGTCCGGCGCGATCACCCAGCGCGAGTTCCGCGAGCAGCTCCTGGACGACATGGACCTGGAGCGAGAGCGCGGGATCACGATCAAGGCCCGGGCCGTCGCGATCAACTACAAGCTGGACGGCCAGGACTACGAGCTGAACCTGATCGACACGCCGGGGCACGTCGACTTCCATTACGAGGTCTCGCGGAGCCTGGCCGCCTGCGAGGGGGCCATCCTCCTGGTCGACGCCACCCAGGGCGTCCAGGCCCAGACCGTCGCCAACGCCTACGCGGCCATCAACGCCGACCTGGCGATCGTCCCCGCGCTGAACAAGATCGACATGCAGGCCGCCCGTCCCGACGAGATCCGCGAGGAGATCGAGTCGACCCTCGGGATCGACGCGACCGAGATCCTCGCCGTCAGCGGCAAGACCGGCGCCGGCGTCCCCGAGATCTTCCGGGCGATCATCGACCGTGTGCCGCCCCCGCCGGGCGACGTCAACGCCCCGCTCCGGGCGCTGATCTTCGACTCGAAGTTCGACGACTACCAGGGCGTCGTGATCTACATCAGGGTGATCGACGGCCTGCTCAAGGTCGGCCAGAAGATCCGCCTGATGGCCCAGGGGACCGTGCACGAGGTCATCAGCATCGGCCGGTTCCGCCCCCGCGAGACGCCTTGCGGCGACCTCGGAGTGGGCCAGGTCGGCTACGTCACGGCCAACATCAAGAAGCTCTCCGACGTCCGGATCGGCGACACGATCACCGACGCCCTCCGCCCGGCCGAGGAGGCCCTCCCCGGCTACCAGGAGCCGGCCCAGGTCGTCTACTGCGGGCTCTTCCCGGCCACTCACAACCAGTTCGAGGACCTCCGCACGGCGCTCCAGAAGCTCTCGCTCAACGACGCCAGCTTCACCTTCGAGCCCGAGTCGTCCGACGCGCTCGGCTTTGGCTTCCGGTGCGGGTTCCTGGGCATGCTCCACATGGAGATCGTCCAGCAGCGGCTCGAACGCGAGAGCAACCTGGCGCTGGTCCAGACCGCCCCCAACGTCACCTACGAGATCCTCACCAAGCGGGGCGAGACCCTCCACATCTCGAACCCGACCCGCATCCCCGACCCCGGCGACATCGAGGAGTTCCGCGAGCCGGTCGCGCGGGTCAACTTCATCATCCCGTCCGACTGCATCGGCGCGCTGATGCAGCTCTGCGAGGACCGCCGGGGGCTCTACCTCAAGACCGAGTACATGACACCCACCCGGGCCATCCTCTCGTACGAGCTGCCGCTGGCCGAGATGATCTACGACCTCTACGACAAGCTCAAGAGCTCGACGCGCGGCTACGGGACGATGGACTTCGAGATCCTGGGGTTCAAGGCCAACGACCTCTGCCGGCTCGACGTGCTGGTCAACGGGGCGAAGGTCGACGCCCTCTCGATCGTCGTCCACCGGGGCTTCGCCGAGCGCCGGGGGCGGAAGCTGGTCAAGAAGCTCAAGGCCGAGATCGACCGGCACCAGTTCGAGGTCGCGATCCAGGCCGCCATCGGCAGCCGGATCGTCGCCCGGGAGTCGATCTCGGCCCTCCGCAAGAACGTCACCG
Source organism: Planctomycetota bacterium (assembly GCA_021777685.1). GTDB lineage: Bacteria > Planctomycetota > Planctomycetia > Isosphaerales > Isosphaeraceae > Tundrisphaera. The sequence goes on from JAJYDH010000200.1 coordinate 6,338, forward strand.
CCAAGTGCTACGGCGGCGACATCTCCCGGAAGCGCAAGCTCCTGGAGAAGCAGAAAGAGGGCAAGAAGCGGATGAAGCAGGTCGGCAACGTCGAGATCTCGCAGGAGGCGTTCCTCTCGGTCCTCGACGACGGCGACGAGTGACCCATCGTGCGGATCGGCCGCGTTCTTGAGGAGCGGGCGTGATGCCAGACCCAGCGGACGGCCCGGCGACGGTTTTCGAGATCGCGGGAGCGTCGTCATCGCGTCCGGGGCCATTGCCGACGCCGCCTCGTCGCGACGTGGCGAGGCGCCAGACGGTCGAGTTCCTGGTCATGCTCGGGATCGGCATCCTGCTGCTCCGGACATTCGCGGCCGAGGCTTACGTCGTCCCGACCGGGTCGATGGCTCCCACGCTCCTCGGGTTCCACAAGGAGCTGACCTGCCCGAACTGCAAGTTTCCGTTCGTGGTCGGGATGGACGAGCGGGGTAAGAGCGGCCGGCCGGTCTGCCCCAACTGCGGGCAGGACCGGATGGCCGACGTCGACGCGGTCGAGTGCAACGGCGACCGGCTCCTGGTCCAGAAATTCCTCTTCGACTTCCGACGCCCCAGGCGCTGGGAGGTGGCCGTCTTCCACAGCCCGAGCGAGCCAGACCAGGCGTACGTCAAGCGGGTCGTCGGCCTGCCCGGCGAGGCGGTCCAGATCGTCGACGGCGACCTGTTCATCGACGGCCGGATCGCCCGGAAGACGCTGGCCGAGCAGCGGGCGATGCGCATCCTGGTCTTCGACAACGACTACATCCCGGCCGATTCCGACCGCTTCCCCCGCTGGCGATTCCGGGGCGACAAGTTCAGACGGGCCGTCGAGAGCGGCTGGAAGGCCGAGGGCACTCGCTTCGTCCACAAACCGACCAGAACCTCGCAAGATCGCGAGGACTGGCTCGAATACCTCCACTGGGACCCCGACCGGGGGCGGCATGGGGCCGTCCGGGACTTCTGCCCGTACAACGGGGCCGACCCCCGGGGCGACGACGTGGTCCGCGACCTGATGATCGAGGCCGACGTCGCGGTCTCCCCGGGCATGAAGGCCGTCGGGCTCCGGATCGACCACGGCCTTGACCATTTCGCCATCACCCTTCCGGTCGACGGCCGGGCTCGGCCCGAGGTCACCCGGAACGGGCGGGTCCTGGACCTGGCCAACGCCCGCGGCGGCCTGCGATCCTCGCCCGAAGGGTCGCCGAGGTTCGCCAGGCTGGAGGCGTCGGCGATCGACCGGCGGATTACCGTCGCTCTGGACGGCGTCCCGCTCTTCGACCCGATCGATTACGAGGGGCCGGGCGTGCCGAGCTTCGGGCCGCCGGCCAGCCCGCTGGCCATCGGCGCCCTGGGCGGGTCGATGGAGGTCCGTGGGGTCCGGATCTACCGCGACCTCTACTACACCGGGAACCTCTCCGCCGGGCCCCGGCGGCCGTTCGGGGTGGACAGGCCGTATCAGCTCGGCGAGGACGAGTTCTTCGTCCTGGGCGACAACAGCCCGGTCTCGAACGACTCGCGGTTCTGGGAGGGGAGCCCGGTGGTCCGGGGGGACAGGTTCCTCGGCAAGCCGTTCATGGTCCACCTCCCCGGCCAGGTCTGCGCCCTTCGCGTCTTCGGCCGGCCGCTGGGGTGGATTCCCGACCCCCGCGAAATCCGTTATATTCGATGAACTCGACCGACCGACGGACGGACCACGACTGCCAGGAACCTCGCACGATGAGCCGGACCGCACCCAAGCCCTCGCCGAAGGCCGTCGTGGAGCCGTCCACGGGCGGCAAGCCCAAGGAGACCTGGCGCGACTTCCTGGAGCAGATCGTCGTCGCGATCATCCTCGCCGTGCTGATCCGGGGGTTCGACGCCGAGGCGTTCGTGATCCCCACCGGCTCGATGGCCCCCACCCTGATGGGCCGGCATAAGGAGATCAACTGCCCCCAGTGCGGCCTGCTCTACTCGATCAACGTCTCCGAGGAGGTCGACGACCACATCGCCTCGCAGCGGGACAGGGACCTCCACGAGGTCGGCATCTGCGTCAACTGCCGCTACCGGACGGTGGTCGACGACGCCCCGAGCTTCAAGGGTGATCGCATCCTGGTCATGAAGTTCCCGTATGAACTCCAGTTCCTCCCCGGCTCGGCCGGCCCGAGGCGCTGGGACGTGGTCGTCTTCCACTATCCCGAGAAGCCCGAGACCAACTACATCAAGCGGATGGTCGGCCTGCCCGGCGAGGACCTTCGGATCAGCCACGGCGACATCCAGACCCGTCCCGGTGGCTCCAGCGACCCCTTCAAGATCCGGCGCAAGCCGCTGATCCACCAGAAGGCCATGCAGATCATGGTCTACGACGACCACCATCGCCCCAAGGCGATCGCGGACAGGCCCGAATGGCGGCGCTGGAACCCGTCGGGGGCCTGGAAAGAGGGGATCGATGGGAGATTCCGGTCGGAGCCCGAGACGAACTCCGAGTGGTCCGACCTCCGCTATCGCCACCTGCTCCCCGACCCCGAGCAGTGGGCGGCCCTGGAGAAGAACGCGCCACTCCCCCGGGCCCCGCGAGCGACCCTGATCACCGACTTCTACTCGTACAACACCAACGCCAACTCGCCCAACGAGCCCTGGTCGAGGAAGTACGAGGGGTGGGTCCAGAGCAACTGGGTCGGCGACCTGACGCTCTCCGGCCGGGTCGACCTGGAGGTCGCCCAGCCAGGCGGGATGCTCAAGCTGGAGCTGGTCGAGGCCGGCGTCTCGAATCGCTGCGAGATCGACCTCATCAGCGGGATCGCCTCGATCTACCACGGCGACAAGAAGCTGGCCGAGGCCGGCTCCGTCGTCCGGGGGATCGGCGCCCACGACTTCGCCTTCGCCAATGTCGACGACCGCCTCACCCTCTGGATCGACGGCGAGACCCTGTTCGACGCAGGCTTACCCTATGACGACGGTCCCGACACCCCCCACGCCCCGACCGCGAAGGACCTCGACCCGGCCGGGATCTCGATCAAGTCGGCCCGCGCCACGGTGAGCGACCTTGTCCTGAAACGCGATATCTACTATACCCAGGAGCCGAGGGACCCGGATTACCTGATCCCCGGCGTCACCGAGGCGAGCGACCGCGAGGGCGACAACGAATATGCCCGGATCGTGAAGCTGTTCGACTTCCTCTCCGACCCGGCGCAGTTCGCGATCCTGAAGGATCTGTCGTCCCGCGAGACCTACTCGATCCGCCCCGACCACTACATGATGATGGGAGACAACAGCCCGAGGAGCAGCGACAGCCGGGCCTGGAACTCGCTCGACCGGAACTGGAGGACGGACGACCGGTCGAACTGGGAGGTCCCCCGGGCGATGCTCATCGGCAAGGCCTTCTTCGTCTACTGGCCCCACGGCAAGCCCTTCGGCCCCGACATCCGGGTCAGCCGCGACTTCCGCATCCCATTCCGGCCCAACTTCGAACGGATGAAGTGGATACGCTGAAAGACCTCAGCTCGATTCCGCGCCGCATGTCCCCTCACCCCGGCCCTCTCCCGCAAGGGGAGAGGGAGTAAATCCGACCCCCTCTCCCCTTGCGGGAGAGGGCCGGGGTGAGGGGTTCTTCGCACGACCGAGGCTCGGACGTCGCCGAGCGGTCCGATCAAGGAGGATCGAACCATGCCTTTGCTGGATGTCCGGAGCCTGGAGAAGTTCTACGGCCGCCGCAAGGTCGTCGACGGCGTCTCGTTCGACGTCAACCAGGGGGAGATCGTCGGCCTCCTCGGGCCCAACGGGGCGGGCAAGACCACCAGCTTCCGGATGACCATCGGCCTGATCGACTCCGACGGCGGCCAGGTCCTCTTCGACGGCGCCGATGTGACTCGCCTGCCCATGTACAAGCGGGCGCTGGCCGGCATGGGTTACCTGGCCCAGGAGCAGAGCGTCTTCAAGCAGCTCAGCGTGGAAAACAATCTGATGGCCATCCTTGAGACCCGGCCGGGGATGGACCGCAAGGCCCGAAAGGCCCGCCAGGACCAGCTCCTCAGC
>JAJYDH010000201.1 GCA_021777685.1 Planctomycetota bacterium
AGCGATACGTGGCGAAGAATAGCTTCGTGGTCAAGGCCGACATCGGCAAGGCCGGCGCCGAGGACGAGGATTGAGAGGGGGCATGGCCACGCGAAAGACACCCAAAGCCACGCCCGCCGAGAAGGATCCGGCGGATCGCATGCCGAAAAGGCCCCCCATAGGCCACATCCGCGGCTTCTTCCTGATGCTTCTCACGCTCGCGGCGGTCACCGCGCCGCATTGGCCGCCGCATAGCGGGACCCACGAGGCGATGTCATTCCTGGGACACCTGCTGGTGTCGGGCGGCGTGCTCATCCGCGTCGCCGCCTCGCTCTATATCGGCGGCCGCGAGAACGAGTCTCTCATCACCGACGGCCCATTCTCACTCGTGCGCAATCCGCTCTATCTCGGGGCGCTCCTGGCCGCCACCGGGGCCGCGATGCTGACGGGGAGCATCATCATCGCATCCCTGCTGCCCGCGGCGGTCGCCATCTACTACAGGATGTGGGCCGCTCGTGAAGAGGCCTACCTGAATCGCAAGTTTGGCGCCCGCTACCGAAAATACGCGGACCGCGTCCCCCGCTGGCTGCCCGAACGGCCCCTGTGGAGGATGCCGGCCCGCGACCAATGGAGGGGTCCGGCGGAGATCAGCATCAGGCCATATTTCGTCCTTCGCGCGGCCATGGACGCCTCGGTCATCCTCCTGGCCATCCCCCTCCTGGAGGCCCTGTGCGTCTTGCGTGAGCACGGCGTGGTGCCGACGCTTTTGAACCTGCCATAACACGGAAGTACCCCGATGCTCGATCGTATCCTCACCTTCTCCCTCAAGAACCGCTACCTGGTCGCCTTGCTGACAGCGGCCACGGCCGCGTTCGGGATCTATTCGCTGAAGGACCTCCCCATCGACGCCGTGCCGGACATCACGAACGTGCAGGTCCAGATCAATTCGGTCGCGCCGGCTTTCTCCCCCATGGAAGTCGAGAAGCAGGTGACCTTCCCCGTGGAGACCGCACTCGCCGGCATTCCCGGCCTCGAAAATACCCGTTCTCTCTCCCGCAACGGGTTCAGCCAGGTCACCGCCGTCTTCCGCGACGGCGTGGATATCTACTTCGCCCGCCAGCAGGTGAACGAGCGACTGACGCAGGCGCGCGAATACCTCCCCCAGGGGGTCGAGCCCAGGATGGGCGCGATCTCCACCGGCCTGGGCGAGATTTACATGTGGACCGTGGAATACCACCACCCGAGGGGCAAGGAAGCCCAGACGAGGGACGGCGAGCCCGGCTGGCAGCCCGAGGGAGGCTACCTCACGCCCGAGGGCCAGCGGCTCAATTCCGAGGTCGAGCAGGCCTCCTACCTGCGGACCGTGCAGGACTGGATCATCCGCCCGCAGCTGAAGGGCGTCCCCGGCGTGGCCGGGGTCGACGCGATCGGCGGCTACGTGAAGCAATACCACGTGCAGCCGGACCCCCAGAAGCTGGTGGCCATGGGCCTGGGCTTCAGGGACGTCGCCGACGTCCTGGAGCGCAACAACACCAGCATCGGCGCGCGATACGTCGAGAAGAACGGCGAGGCCTACGTCGTCCGCAGCGACGGACGCGTCCAGGATATGGAGCAGATCGGCAACATCGTCATCGCCAATCGCGGCGGCCGCGTCATCCGCCTGAAGGACATCGCGACGATCGGCATCGGCAAGGAGCTGCGCACCGGATCGGCCTCCGAGAACGGCCAAGAGGTCGTCGTAGGCACCACGCTGATGCTGATCGGCGAGAACAGCCGGACCGTATCCGAGGCCGTGGACAAGAAGATCGCGGAGATCAACAAATCGCTGCCGCCGGACGTGCGGGCGAAGACCGTGCTCAACCGCACGAAGCTGGTGGACCGCACGATCGCCACCGTCGAGAAGAACCTGACCGAGGGCGCCATACTGGTCATCGCGATCCTCTTCGCCCTGCTGGGCAACGTCCGCGCCGCGCTGATCACGGCCTTGGTCATCCCCCTCGCCATGCTCATGACCGGCATGGGAATGATCCGCGGCGGCATCAGCGGCAACCTGATGAGCCTGGGCGCCCTCGACTTCGGCCTCATCGTCGACGGCGCCGTGATCATCACCGAGAATTGCCTGAGGCGGCTGGCCGAGCGGCAGCACCACGAGGGCCGAATGCTGACCCTGGCGGAACGCCTGCACGAGGTGCTGCTCGCCAGCCGCGAGATGATCGAACCCTCCGTGTTCGGCCAGGCGATCATCATCATGGTCTACATCCCGCTGCTGACCTTCACGGGCGTCGAGGGCAAGATGTTCGAGCCGATGGCGCTGACGGTGATCCTGGCCCTCATCGCCGCATTCCTCCTGTCGATGACGTTCGTGCCCGCCATGATCGCGATCTTCGTCAAGGGCAGGGTCGAGGAGAAGGATGGCCGCATCGTGCGCAGGGCCAAGTCCTTATACGAGCCGGCGCTCCTGTCGTCCCTGCGTTCGCCCCTGAAACTGGTGGGCGCCGTGGCCGGCGTGTTCGTCCTCTCCCTGGTCATGTTCTCGACCCTGGGCCAGGAGTTCATCCCCACACTCGACGAGAAGGACATCGCCATGAGCGCGGTGCGGATCCCCTCCACGTCGCTGTCCGAATCCCAGGAGCTGCAGTTCGCGGTGGAGAAGGTCGTCAGCGGGATTCCCGAGGTGGCGTTCGTGTTCTCGAAGACGGGGACGGCCGAGATGGCCTCCGACCCCATGCCTCCGAATGCCTCCGACACGTTCATCATCCTGAAGGACAAGAAGGACTGGCCCGACGCGGATGCGACCAAGGCCGACATCATCAAGAAGATCTCCGATGCAGTCGCGGACGTGCCGGGGAACAATTACGAATTCACGCAACCCATCCAGATGCGATTCAACGAGCTGATCTCTGGCATCCGCTCCGACGTGGCGGTGAAGGTCTACGGCGACGAGTTCCCCCTGATGGAACAGACCGCCGCCAAGCTCTCGCAAGCCCTCAGGGGCGTCAAGGGCGCCGCCGACGTGAAGGTCGAGCAGACCTCGGGCCTCCCGATGCTCGAGGCCAAGCTCGACCGCTTGGCGATCGCCCGGTATGGCCTGAACGTCAGCGACGTGCTCGACGTCCTGTCCCTAGCCGTCGGCGGCCGGGAGGCCGGGCTGGTGTTCGAGGGCGACCGCCGCTTCGCCATCGTGGTGCGCCTGCCCGACGCCTCCCGGCGTGACATGACGATGCTCGAGAATCTGCCGATCCAGCTCCCCGTGGACGACCCCGATGCCGCCACGCGGGCCGCCGGGCAGCGGCATGACCGGCCGACCTACATCCCCCTCAAGCAGGTGGCGAGATTCGAGATCAGCGACGGCCCCAACCAGATCAGCCGCGAGAACGGCAAGCGCCGCGTGGTCGTGCAGGCGAACGTGCGAGGCCGCGACATCGGCTCGTTCGTGGCCGACGCCCAGGCGTCGATCGACTCCCAGGTGAAGCTACCGTCCGGCTACTGGCTGGAGTGGGGCGGGCAATTCAAGAATCTGCAGGAGGCCAAGGCGAGGCTTTCCGTCGTGGTGCCCGCCTGCTTCTTCATGATCTTCCTCCTGCTGTTCACCGCGCTCGGCTCGGTCGGCCAGGCCCTGCTGGTCTTCTCCGGGGTCCCGCTCGCGCTCACCGGCGGCATCCTCACGCTCTGGATGCGCGGCCTGCCGTTCTCCATCTCGGCGGCCGTGGGCTTCATCGCCCTCTCGGGCGTGGCCGTGCTCAACGGCCTCGTGATGATCAACCGCATCAACCAGCTCGTCCGGGAGGGCGTGGAGCCGGACCATGCCGTCGTCGAGGGGGCGCTCTCTCGCCTCCGCCCGGTGCTCATGACAGCGCTCGTGGCGAGCCTGGGATTCGTGCCGATGGCGATCGCCACCGGCGCGGGCGCGGAAGTGCAGAAGCCCTTGGCGACCGTCGTCATCGGGGGGCTGGTCACGGCCACGATCCTGACGCTCCTCGTTCTGCCAGCCCTCTACAAGCGATTCAAACTGGCCGGCCAACTCCTCGACGAACCGAACGCGTAATCCCCAAATTTTGGAGACTGTCTATGAAACATCCTGTCCTACTCCTCACGCTCTGTCTTGTCGCGGGGGCATGCACCTCCCAGCCGTTTCAAACTCTCGACCAGAAGTTGGCCGGCAAGGACGCGGTGGAGAGGAAGAAACTCCTTCGCGTGACGTGCCTGGATGAAGCGGAATGGCCCCAAAAATCCTCAATCCCGAAGGGCGCGTCTATAAAACAGCGCGCGCACAACAATCATTACCTCGATTCGCGGGTGGAGGAGATGAAGAATTTATGCCAGCGGATGGATGCGCTGGGAGACCCAGAAGCCGAGGACAAGCAGGATCGTGGCGTTTTAATACGCGAGTGCGCGGATCTCGTTCGCGAGAAGCAGAAGGAAAACAGGGCGGGGTTCGCCCAGCATGCGGCCCGCACGCAGCATATCTGCGAGGAAATGCTGGGCCAGGAACACGCGACATCGCGGTAGCCGCGGCGTCGCGGTCAAGCGACCCTCTCCGAACAATTGTTCCTCTGGCCGCACGCCCGGCACTGCGCGGGCCTGGGGCGAGGCCGGGTGGGCTCGAGCAGCCTCCTCCTCGCATCCCGGATCTCCGAGGACAAGTCGAGCACCCAGGCCCTGAGCTTGTCGTCGTTGGCGATGCGGCGCCGCTCGCCCGTGCCTAGCACCACGTAGCCGTAGGGGGGGCGGACGCCGAATCGCTCCTCGATGAGCAGGAAATAGACCCCCATCTGGGCGATGTGGCCCGGCCACAGTCGCTTCGCCGATTTCCACTCCTCGGGGATCACCGTCCCGCCCACCCGCACGATCCGGTCGGGCCGACCCCTGAGGGCGTAATATGGTGAATAGAGGGTGACGTCGTCGAGCGCCAGGGTCCGGCCGGACGAGAGGCCGCGGACCCGCCTCATCCTCCAGGCCGAGAGGATCATCAGCAGGCCGGCGAGGAGCACCCCCGCCGCGAGCCAGAACAACGGATCCGACCGGGGCGGCATCATCGTCCCAGGATCCAGAGGACGAAGAGGAGGATCAGGCCGGTCAGCACCGCATCCCGGCCGATCCCCAACATCCGGCCCGCCGCCCGCTCCGCCGTCGCCTTGCGTGCATGGTGGCGCCTGCCGGCCCTCAGCCCCGCCTGGTTCTCCGGCTCCAGACCGAGGCCGTATTCCAGCCGCCACTGCTCGGAGCAGTAGACGAAGGTCGCGATCTCGTGCGCCGTCACCACGTCGGCCGAATTTCCGTAATCTTCAAGGTCGTCTGTCACCGAACCTGTCTCCCCTGGGGTGGTTAAGTTGCTCTCATAGAACCAGAATCGTCGGGAAAGTCGAGGGAAAGGTGAAGGGTTTGCGGAGATTCCCAGCCCTAATCTCCGCAAACCGTGCGGAGAAAGAGCTTGCCACTGCGGAGAATCCGGGGTACATTCTCCGCAACCGATGCGGAGAATGAAGTGTATATCCACCAAAAAGACGAATGGCCCAGGTTCCATTGGGACGAGGAGAGGCTCTCGGCCCCGCTGGCGGCGGTGCGCCACCGGCAGGGGCGGCTCATCGGCCGGATGGAATCCCTCGGCTTCCGGCTCCGCGAGGAGGCGCTCCTCGACACCCTGACCCAGGACGTCCTGAAATCGAGCGAGATCGAGGGCGAGATCCTCGACCGCGACCAAGTGCGTTCCTCGATCGCCCGCCGCCTGGGCCTGGACATCGGCGCCCTCACGACCGCAGATCGGGACGTGGAAGGCGTGGTCGAGATGATGCTCGACGCCACCCAGCACTACGACCGGCCCCTGACCGAGGATCGCCTGTTCGCCTGGCACTCGGCCCTGTTCCCGGCCGGGCGCAGCGGCATGCACCGGATCAAAGTGGGGGCCTGGCGGGACGACAGCTCCGGCCCGATGCAGGTCGTCTCGGGCGCGATCGGCAAGGAGCGGGTGCATTACGAGGCGCCCGGGGCGGCAAGACTCGGCCGCGAGATGGCCGGGTTCCTCGGCTGGTATAACGGCCCGACCGGCATGGATCCGGTGCTGAAGGCGGCCCTGGCCCATCTGTGGTTCGTCACCTTGCACCCGTTCGACGACGGCAATGGCCGCGTCGCCCGCGCGATCGCTGACATGTCCCTGGCCCGCTCGGAAGGGAGCCCCAGCCGGTTCTACAGCATGTCGGCCCAGATCAGGGCCGAGCGGAACGACTATTATCGCATCTTGGAGAAGACCCAGAAAGAAACGCTGGACGTCACCGCCTGGATGGAATGGTTCCTGGGCTGCCTCGGCAGGGCGTTCGAGGGTGCGGAGATGACCCTGGCCCGGGTGCTGAAGAAGGCAAGGTTCTGGGAGGGGCACGCCGGGGAGTCGCTCGGCGACCGGCAACGCAAGGTGATCAATCGCCTGCTGGACGGGTTCGAAGGCAAACTCACCTCGTCCAAATGGGCGAAGCTCGCCAAATGCTCCCAGGACACCGCCCACCGCGACATCGTGGATCTCGTCAAGCGGGGGATCTTGGCGAAGGACGCCGCGGGGGGGCGGAGCACGAGTTACTCGCTCACCGACGCGGACGCATGATACTTGCGGCGCCGTTGCCGATATGGCATTTTGTATACCAAACCAACCGGACTTGCGGGCCGACCACTCGGGCAAGGCTGCAAGACGATGAGAGGCGGGACAGATTCGTGGGCAAGCCGTACGAAGGTGAACTTGAGGCCCTCTCCCGCACCTACGAGTGGGCGTTGCACGCGGAGGTGGGCCCTCTGGAGTCGGCGGTGCGGCGTTTTTCGACGACTCCGCTGATCGTGGTCGGCTCGGGCGGCTCGCTGACGGCCGCCCATTTCGCCTGCTACCTGCATTCGCTCTTCACGGGCCAGCTCGCCCGCGCCATGACGCCCTACGAGCTGCTCAGCTCGCCGGTGCATCTGGGCGGGCTCGGTGTGCTCCTCCTCACGGCGGGGGGGAGCAACCCCGATATCCTGGGGTGCCTCGAGTCCTGCATTTCACGCTCCCCGAAGCATCTTTCGATCGTCTGCACGCGAACTGCCACGCCGCTGGCAAGCCTCGCCAGCGGCGTGAGGTGGGCCTCCTTCCACGAATTCGACCTCCCATCCGTCAAGGACGGGTTTCTCGCGACGAACTCGCTGCTCGCCACCTGCGTCCTGCTCGCGCGCTCCTACCGCCAACAAAACCCGGGGCACGCACCGTTGCCGCCTAGCCTCGACGACCTCGCCCACCCGGGCCAGGAGAGATCGGACTTCCGAGCTGCGCTCTCGGCCGCCTGCCGACCGCTCTGGGGCCGCTCGACCCTGGTGGTGCTCCACGGCCAGGTGGCGCAAGCTGGCTCGGTCGACCTCGAGTCCAAGTTCACCGAAGCGTCGTTGGGGCAGGTCCAGCTGGCCGATTATCGGAACTTCGCTCACGGGAGGCATCACTGGCTCGCCAAGCACGGGGCCTCGAGCGGGGTCATCTCGCTGGCCTCGCGCCAGGACATGCCGATCGCCAAGAAGACCCTCTCGCTCCTACCCGAAGACATCCCGGCAGCCCATTTCGACGTCGCTGACGGGATCGACGGGAGCCTCCAGGCGATTGTCCTATCGCTCCACATCGCCGGCGACGCAGGCCTGGTCCGCAGGATCGACCCCGGGCGGCCGAGCGTCCCCGCGTTCGGCCGCCGGCTATATCACCTGAACGCGGGCTACGTGGGGAAGCGTGCCCGCGCGATCGCGCCGCCCGAAGTGGCCGCGATTTCCCGCAAGGCGGGTGCATCGACCGCGACCCTGGCAGCCCAGGGGCGGCTCCCCTTTTGGAGAGAGTCCTACGCCACTTTTCGCGAGGGATTGCGGGGGGAGGAATTTCGCGCCGTCGTGTTCGACTATGACGGTACGCTCTGCGATGCGGCCGAGCGCTACGACGGCCCGGGGCCGGCCGTCACCGAGACGATGATCAAACTTCTCCGCGCGGGGATCCTGGTCGGGATCGCCACCGGCCGGGGCAAGTCGGTGCGCAAGGACCTCCTCGCCCGGATCAAGAGCCCCGCCCTGAGATCCAGAGTTCTCATCGGATATCACAACGGCGCGGAGATCGGCGCGCTGGGGGATGATTCCCAGCCCCCCCTCGCGCCAAAGCTCGACGTTTCGCTCGAGGAGGTCAACGACGTGCTGAAATCCGACGCTCGGCTCGAGGCGTTGGCCAAGATCGACGCGGGCCACAGGCAGCTGACGCTCGAATTCACGGACTGTGCGGCCGCGGAGGAAGTCTGGGAGGCCGTGCAGCAGGGCCTGTCCCGATGCGAGGCCGTCGGCGTCTTCGCGCTCCGATCGAGCCACTCGGTGGACGTCCTGGCCCCCGGGATCACGAAGCGGCATGTCGTGGACGCGATCCGCCGCTTGGCCGGACCGGGATCGTCCCCCGCCCCCGTGCTCACGATCGGCGACCGGGGCCGCTGGCCGGGCAACGACTTCGCGCTGCTCCAGGAGCCGTTCTCGTTGAGCGTCGACGACGTCTCGGCCGACCCTTCGACGTGCTGGAACCTGGCAAGCCCGGGGAATCGATGCGCCGCCGCCCTGCGGGAGTACTTCCAATCCATGCGCCTCGGCGATGGCTTCCTCACGCTTCATCTCGAGCAGGGAGGTGGCGAGTGAAGGATGCCCTCGCGGAGAAGCTACTGGCACACGTCCTGGCGTGGGAGCCCGACGACATGGCCCGCGAGCGCCCGCTCCTCCAAGCCATGGCCGCCTACAAATACGACGGCTACCAGCAATTCTTCCCGGGGATGCGGTTCATCGAGAGCCTTGCCCGCTGGCTCGCCCGCTTCGAGACGCCCGAGGAGCGACAGGCCGCATATGAGTTCGTCAAAAAGCAGCTGATCTTCTGCTCGGCAGACGAGGTGAGCCACCTGGTCGAGATGGCCTATCCCGACCATGTGCGCCCGTTCCTGGTCCGTCGCGCGGCCCAGGAGATGGGCGTAAACCCCCACCACGTCGCGAGGATCACGAACAGCCCCGAATTCCGCCTCCGCCAGCGGGAATGCCTCTTCCTGGGGCTGAGCGACGGCGCGAGGATCGCCGATTTCCGGCGCGCCAACCGAGAGTTGAACAACGAGCAGATCTGGCAGACGCACGAGCTGACGGAAGCCAGGGCGAAAGGCCTCCTGAAAAAGCTCGGCTCCCATGCCGCACAGCTGGCCGGGGAGGGTGCGGCCCCTGGTTGCCCGAAGTTCAGGACGGTCGTGCTACTCGACGACTTCACGGCGAGCGGCACGAGCTATTACCGGCCGGATGAAGGCGGGCCGTCCGGGAAGATCGCCGGCTTTCACCGCACGGTGACGGACGGAGTCCTGTCGCAAATCGTGGACGAGCGGATTGACGTGATCGTCCTCCTCTATATGGCGACCCAGGCGGCCAAGTCGTACCTGAGGGGGCACCTCGACGCGCTCGGCCGCGAGACCCCGATCACCTACCATGTGGAGGCCGTTCAGGAATTCTCGGAGGGCATCCGGCTCGGCGAGGGGGGAAGTAGGCCGATCAACGGGCTGATCGATCGCTATTACGATCATTCCGTCTTCGACGAGCACTTCCAGAAAGGCGGGACCGGGCACGCCAGGTACGGATACGCCGCCGGAGGCCTGCCGGTCGTGCTCCACCACAATACGCCGAACAATTCGATCGCCCTCCTCTGGTCTTACGACGACCGGGACGTCGTCGGCCTGTTCCCGCGGGTGCAGCGGCACAAGGAGGCCCCATGAAGACCCCGAGGAACCCCTTCAGGCTGCGGCGCTCCGAGAGCATCGACTCCGAGTCTACGTTCCTGAGCCTGTTCGAACCGGGCATCCTCGACGTCCTCCCGGCGGAAGCCTGGAAAGAAAGGGTGCAGGTCCTCAGGAGTGCGGCCGGGGGGGGCAAGACGTCGCTGATGCGTCTCTTCGTCCCGGGGGCGCTTCAGACCCTGCACGCGATGCACATGCACCGCACCGACGAGCAGATCGGCGAACTCTTCCAGAAGCTCAAGGATTTGGGCGCGATCGACGAAAGCGGCCCCAAGCTCCTCGGCGTGTCGCTCCTGTGCGGTCGCGGCTACTCCCGGCTCGAGGATCTGCCCCTCGACGAGGCCAGGAAGAATCGTCTCTTCTTCGGCCTCCTCAACGCCCGGATCGTCCTGGCCGTCCTGCACAACGTGGCCGCGTCCAGGAAGCTCGATTTCCCTTCCGGGCTCGAACAGGTCCAGGTCGCCGCACCGGAGCCTCCGATTACCGTCCCCGCGCTCAACCTGCCGTGCAACGGATTGCAGCTATTCGAGTGGGCCAGGGACCTGGAGCACAAGGTATGCAGCAGCCTGGATAGCTTCGGCCCGCTGAGGGTCCACAGCC